>URWS01000040.1 GCA_900551605.1 uncultured Collinsella sp.
AGCCCGAGAGCAGCTCGAATCGTCGTTGTTTTGCCAGCACCGTTGGCACCAACAAAGCCGACGATCTGGCCAGGCTCCACGGCAAGCGTGACGTCGCGCAGCGAAAAGCGGTCGCTTACAGTGCGTGAGATGCCTTTGAGTTCTAGCAAGTTTTGCATGGTATAGCCTTTCTTGCAGATGGCTACTGCATGGTTTCGGGGGCTACAAGGTCGAGCATCTCGTGCAGTTTGTCGCGCGTGACGCCCAGGGTTTCGGCTTGGCTCGCCGCTTTCGCAAGCAGCTCTTCGATATGGCAGAGCTGGTTTTCGCGCAAAAGCTCCTGGTTGCCCTCGGCGACAAAACAGCCCTTGCCCTGCACGGTGCAGATAAACCCGAGCTGCTCCAGGTCGGCGTAGGCGCGCTTTGTGGTGATGACGCTCACGCCAAGATCGCTCGCGAGTGCACGGATGCTGGGGAGTTTGGCTCCCGCAGCGAGCGTGCCCGATAAGATCTGAGCTTTGACTTGCGAGGTTATCTGCTCGTAGATGGGCTTGTCGCTCGAATTGGATAGGATGATGTCCACAGCGGCTCCTTAGCTGTTGGGCTACACGTGTATATAACCGGTAAGCACAGTATATATACACTATGCACAGTTATGCAAGAGGCAAATGCGGATTGGGCCGGCAGCCAAGCCCCAACTGATGAATTTGTCCTGATAGGCGCCCTGTAACGGCATTTCGCGGCTACAATAGTCGGGTTACAACGACGTAATGCACTCAATGCAAGAAAGGATCCGCATGGCAAGCCTGTCGGATGAAATCTCGTCGCGCCGCACATTCGCGATCATCAGCCACCCGGACGCCGGTAAGACCACGCTTACCGAGAAACTGCTGCTCTATACCGGCAGCATCCAGACCGCCGGCTCGGTCAAGGGCAAGAGTTCGGCCAAGCACGCTGTCTCGGACTGGATGGACATCGAGAAGGAGCGCGGTATCTCCGTTACCTCCTCGGTGCTGCAGTTCACCTACAACGGCGCCTGCGTCAACATCCTCGATACCCCCGGCCACCAGGACTTCTCGGAGGATACCTACCGTACCCTTATGGCCGCCGACGCCGCGGTCATGGTCATCGACGGCGCCAAGGGCGTCGAGGCCCAGACCAAAAAGCTCTTTAAGGTCTGTACGCTGCGTCATATCCCCATCTTTACCTTTGTGAACAAGCTCGACCACGAGGCTCGCGATCCGTTTGAGCTCATGGAAGAGATCGAGAACGTCCTGGGTATTAACACGTATCCCATGAACTGGCCGATCGGCAGCGGTCGCAACTTCCGCGGCGTGTTCGACCGTCAGACCCGTCACGTCATCGCCTTTGAGGGTGACGGCCACGCCAACGCCACCAAGAAGGTCGCCGAGGTCGAGGCCGAGCTGGGCGATCCTTCCATGGACGAGCTCATCGGCGAGGAGAACCACAAGAACCTGATGGATGACATCGAGCTGCTCGATGGCGCCGGCGATGAGCTCGACTTGGATGCCGTGGCCTGCGGCAAGCTGAGCCCGGCGTTCTTTGGCTCGGCGCTCACCAACTTTGGCGTGGAGCCCTTCCTTAAGGAGTTCCTGCGCCTGGCCCCGACGCCGCGCGCCTACACCGACACGCTCACCAGCGAGCCGGTCGATCCTTGCCGCGACGACTTTAGCGGCTTCGTCTTTAAGATCCAGGCCAACATGGACAAGAACCACCGCGACCGCATCGCCTTTGTGCGCATCTGCTCGGGCAAGTTCGAGCGCGGCATGGACGCCTTCCATATGCAGGGCAACCGCAAGCTCAAACTGGCCACGGGCACCTCGATGATGGCCGACGACCGCGCCATCGTGGACGAGGCGTACGCGGGCGATATCGTGGGCCTGTTCGATCCGGGCATCTTTAGCATCGGCGACACCGTGTGCTCTGGCAAGCATCACGTGCAGTACCCGCAGATCCCGACGTTCGCTCCCGAGATGTTCGCCCGCATCACGCAGGTCGATACGCTCAAGCGCAAACAGTTCGTGAAGGGCATGGAGGAGCTTGCCCAGGAGGGCGCTATCCAGATCTTCCGTGAGCTGGGCGCCGGCATGGAGAGCGTTATCGTGGGCGTGGTCGGCGTGCTGCAGTTTGAGGTGCTCGAGCGCCGCCTCAAGGCCGAGTACCGTGTTGAGGTTCGTCGCCAGCCGCTGCCCTATACGGATATCCGCTGGATCCAGAACGACCCCGACACCATCGATATCCCGGCTCTTTCGCTCACGCGCGACACCCTGCGCGTCGAGGACATGCGCGGCGGCAAGTTGCTGCTGTTCACGAGCCCGTGGAACGTGGATTGGGCTACCGACCACAATCCCGACCTTATCCTGTCGGAGTTTGGCAACGTAGCGTTTTAACGCATCGGCGCGGTGGCCCTGCGGGGCTGCCGCGCCGTTTGCTTGCCTGATGCCGTGTGAGCGGCTATCATACCCACCGTCGTCTCAAGACCGGGGCGTCCGAGCAGTTCGGGTCCGATATCCTGCTCGTTAAACCTAAAACCAAAGGAGTACATAATGATCAAGAAGGTCATGGAGGACTACAAGGTCCTGTTGCGGAGCATTCCCGCGGCAACGGTTTCGCTGTTTTTCGTGAGTGTCATCATGATGAATCTGCTGGCCAACAAAGAGCTTATCAGCCTGCCGTATCTGGCGCTCGACTGTGGCTTTGTGGTGAGCTGGGTTTCGTTTTTGTGCCAGGACATGATCTGCAAGCGCTTTGGCGCCAAGGCATCCATCAAAATCTCTATCCTCGCGCTGCTGGTTAACCTGGCCGTGAGCCTGTGCTTTTGGGCATGCTCGCTCACGCCCGGTATGTGGGGCGCCTACTACGACACCGGCATGATCGAGGTCAACACCGCCCTTAACGCCACCATCGGCGGCACCTGGTACGTGGTGCTGGGCTCTTCGCTGGCAATGCTCGTTTCTGCCGTGGTTAACTCCACGCTCAACCAGTCGCTCGGCCGTATGCTCAAAAAGAATAACTTTGCGAGCTTCGCCTTCCGTTCCTATGTGTCTACGGGTGTTGGCCAGTTTATCGACAACCTGGTCTTTGCCATTGTGGTGAGCCACACGTTCTTTGGCTGGACCTGGGTGCAGGTTCTTATGTGCTCGCTGACGGGCGCCGTCGCCGAGCTGCTGTGCGAGGTCTTCCTGAGTCCCGTGGGCTACAAGGTCGTGCGCGGCTGGGAGCGCGAGAATGTGGGCTCCGAGTACCTCGAGCGCCACGCAACCGCCTAAGGAGCAAGTATGCGGGTTTTGATCACGGGCGCTTCGGGCGGTATCGGAGCCGCGTGCGTGCAGCGCTTTTTGGATGAGGGCCACGAGGTCGTGGGCTTTGATCTGCTGCCGGCGGCGATCGAACACGAGCGCTACCGCCATCTGATTGTTGATGTCCGCGAGCCGGACTCGTTTCCAAGCGACCTTGAGCCCCAGGTGATCGTGAACGTTGCCGGCACGCAGGATTCGGCCGACGACATCGCCGCCAACCTGCGTGGCACCATTAACGTGACCGAGCGCTACGCCTTTGTGGAAGAGGGGCTTGCCGCCAAGCCGGCGCCGGCTATCAAATCCGTGGTCAATGTGGGGTCGGCGAGCGGGCATACGGGATCGGAGTTTCCCGCCTATGCCGCTAGCAAGGGCGGCGTTATCGCCTACACCAAGAACCTTGCAAACCGCCTGGCACCGCAGGCCATCGCCAACAGTGTGGACCCGGGCGGCGTTATCACGCCGCTCAACCGTTGCGTGATGGAAGACGAGCACCTGTGGAACCAGATTATGGAGCTCACGCCGCTTAAACGCTGGGCCACCGCCCAAGAGATCGCCGAGTGGATCTACTTTGTGGGCGTGACCAACCGGTTTATGACCGGACAGAGTCTGTTGATCGATGGCGGCGAGGCCGGTCGCACACAATTTATATGGCCCGAATAGAAAACGCGCCCGGCGGAATGAATGCCATCGGGCGCGTTTTTTGATGTATCGATTGTTAGCCGAGGCAAGTCCAGTTGACGGGGGTCGAGCCGTGCTGTTCGAGTAGCCGATTGGCTGCCGAGAAGGGACGCGACCCCATAAAGGCGGGGAGTTCTACCGTGGCACGGTTGGCCGAAAGCGGCGAGGGGTGCGTGGAGGCCAGGCAGAACTTGCCGGTCGCCTTGCCCGCGCCGGTCGCGGCGAGCTTGCCCTCGATCATCTGCTGGGCAAAGCGGCCCCATGCCAAAAAGACTACCGGTTGGGGCAGCTGACAGCAGCGTTCGATAACGTAGTCGGTGAGCGTGCTCCAGCCCAGTTTGGCGTGCGAGTTCGCGGCATGCTCGCGCACAGTGAGCGTGGTGTTGAGGAGCAGGACGCCCTGTTGTGCCCATGGCGTTAGATCTCCCGTGGCGGGAATGGGGCAACTCAGATCGGCTTTGAGTTCCTTGTAAATGTTGCGCAGACTCGGCGGCAACTTGGTTTGCGTCGCGGGGACCGAGAACGACAGCCCCATGGCCTGGTTGGGTCCGTGATAGGGGTCTTGACCCAAGATGACAACCTTGACCTGGTTGGCCGGCGTGTAGGCGAGGGCATTGAGGATGTCGTCTTGTGCCGGGTAGATGGTTTGCTCGGCACGCAAAAGGACGATGCGCTCGAGCAGCTGGTTCGTAGTGTCACGTACCGGCTGCGGCGCATCGCCCAACCAAGTTGCTATGTTGCGGTCGCGAGTTACGGTGTCCATGGGGCTCCTTTATGGCAGATGCTCTGTTGGCATCTATTGTAAAGGCGCACCGGTTGCCTTTATGCCGCGGCTGCATGAAGAGCGGGGTCTACGAGGTGCGTTCGGGCGCTCCTGCCATACGAGCCTGTCCATGTGCGCGAAGGCGCGGAAGCTCGACGGTTGCAACCATGACGCCGGTGAGGATGAGGGCGGCGCCAAAGAATGCGATGGGGCTCAGGACCTCGCCGACCAAGAAGAACGAAAAGACGGCGGAGCAGACCGGCTCGAGCGAGAAGGCGAAGCCGGTGGTCTCGGCTGGCACGTGGGGCTGAACGAGCGTCTGGGTGATAAAGCCGTAGGCAGAGCAGATGAGTGCGAGCACAACGACGACCACGATCTCGCTGGGCGTGCCGGGAAGCGTGAAACCGTCAAAGGTGAATGCGGCGATACCCGAGAATAATCCGCCGAAGCCCAGCTGCCAAACGCCCAGAGCCAGCGGGTCGACTTCTTCGACAAAGCGCTTGGCCACGATAATGTGGCTGGCATAGATAAAGGCCGAGAGCAGCATGATGATCGCACCGGGATTCAGGCTGGTAAAGTCGGCGCCCGAGAGCAGCAGCATGCCGCAGGTGACGATGGCGGTGCCGACGAGCACTTTGCGCTCGGGGGCACGGCGCAGCAGGGCGGCGTTGGCAAACGGCACGATTACGACCGTCAGGCTCTGCAAAAAGCCGGCAGTGGAGGCAGAGGTGAGGCTGGAGCCCAGGCACATGCAGGTGAGCTCGGTTGCCATGATGGCGCCGATGATGGCGGCGCGAACCATAAGGTCGCGGTTGATGCGGAACGCGCGCTTGTGGAAGAGCAACAGGCAGGCCGCAAAGGCGATGATGCAGCGTAGCGCGACGATGCTCGTGGCGTTCATGCTGTCCATGCCGATCTTCATGAGGGGATACGAAAAGCCCCATGCGACGGGAACGGAAAATGAGAGCGCGATTGCTTTTTTGCGATCCATGGGACTCCTTTTGTTACAGACCGGTTTCACAAAAAGGATTCTGCTCCCAGATTTTGATGCAGTAAAGCGAATGTATCTTCAGTATAATTAAGAAATGCTAATGTCATTAGGAAAAGCCCTGGCAAAACGTTTTACGGCTGCATTGATGTGGAGGCACGATGGCATCGCGGTATCAGATTGTTTGTATGGTGGTCGACTGCGGCAGCCTGAAACGCGCGGCCGATGAGCTGGGCTATACGCAAAGTGCGGTGAGCCAGGCCGTCAAGGCACTCGAGCGCGAGCTGGGCACTACGATTATCGAGCGCGGCAAGCAGGGCGTGTCGCTTACGCGCGACGGTAAACAATATCTGCCGTACCTGCGCCAGATCGTGACCGCTGAGGCCGAGCTTGAGGGCAAGCGCCAGGAGCTGCTGGGGCTTTCGTCGACTGATATTCGTATCGCGACGTTTACCAACGTGAGTCGAACCGTGCTGCCGCGCGTGATTCGCGACTTTGGAGCCCTGCACCCGGGCGTACGCTTTACCCTCAAGCAGGGCGATTACACGCGCAACGCCCAGTGGGTGCACGATGGCGTGGTTGATTTTTGCTTTACGGCACGTGGGTTTACCGCTGGGCTCGAGAAGCGCGTGGTCTATCACGACGAGTTGGTGGCGCTGTTGCCTGTCGCGCATCCGCTGACGGCAAAGGAAAAGGTGACGCTCGCCGATTTGGCTTCCGAGCCGTTTGTGCTGCTGGATGAGGGCGAACAGAGCCTGGTGCTCGATGCATTTGCGGCGCATGGGCTGTCGCCGCACGTGACGAGTGAGGTGACCGATGACTACACCATTATGGCGATGGTGGAGGAGGGCCTAGGCGTGAGCATGCTATATCGCCGTACCGTTGAGGGCATGCAGGCCGATATTCGCGTACGTCCTATCGTGCATGCCCCCTCGCGCGACGTGGTGGCCGCCTGGCGTAGCTGGGACACCATGCCCATCGCCACGAGGCACTTTATCGACTATATGAGCTCGCATATTGTCAATTAATGACTGGCGCGGTGTTGAGTGCGGTGTTTAGCGGGCTGTCGCTTTGGCTTGGGTGGCGCGATAGGTGCGTGCCGGGTGGCAGAGTAGTACCGCCACGACCATAAAGAATGCCGTGGTGCCTAGGCTGATGGGGTAGACCATCATGATGTTCGCAAAGGTGCGGAAGTGCGGGAACACGCAGAACACCCAATAGAAGCGGATGCCGCAGACGCAGATCATGGTGATGAGGGCGGGCGTGAGCGAGATACCAAAGCCGCGCAGGTAGCCGGACATGTTTTCGTAGAACATGCTAAAGGCGTACGCCGGGAAGATCGAACACACGCGGATATAGCCGATCGAGACGATGTTGGGATCGCTGTTAAAGAGCGATAGGATCTCGCGTCCCAGGCCGACAATAACGATGATCGTGGTGAGTGCAACGATACCGCCTTCGACCAGGCAGACCTTGAGCGTCTTGGTGCAGCGGTCGATCTGGCGGGCACCGTGGTTTTGTCCCACAAAGGTGGTGCAAGCCTGGCTGAAGCTGTTGAGCAGGTTGTAGCATACGTACTCCAAGCTCATAGCGGCGCTCGATGCCGCCATGACCTCGGTGCCCAGGCTGTTGATGGCAGACTGGATGATGATGTTGGCGACGGCAAAGACGGCGCTTTGGATGCCGGCAGGCAGGCCGATCTTGACGATGCGCTTGAGGGCGACGGGGTCGATAGCCAGGTCACGTAGAGTGACGCGGACGACGGAGTCGGTCTTGAGCAGGCGGATAAAGAGCGTAGCGGCGCTGACGGTGTAGGCGATGGCGGTGGCGATGGCGACGCCCGCGACGCCCCAGTGGAGTACGGGGACAAAGATGAGGTCCAGGCCAATGTTGAGGACGGTGGACACGGCAAGCGCCTGCAGCGGCATGCGGGTGATGCCGACGGAGCGGAAAATCGCGGCCTCAAAGTTGTAGAGCAAAATCGAGGGCATGCTCAGCAAAAAGACGCGTAGATAGAGTGAGGCGAGCGGCATGGTCTCGGCGGGAACGTTGAGCGCGGCGAGCATGGGCTCGGCAAAGATCTCGCCCAGCGCGATGACGACAAAGCCCACGAGCGCCATTAAAACTGAGGTATGGACGGCGCGTTTGACCATGTTCTGATCGTTGCGGCCGATAGCGTTGGCGATGACCACGTTGGAGCCAAGCGACATGCCAATAAACAGGTTGAGCATAAGACTGGTAAGCGGAACATTGGAGCCGACCGCCGCCATGGCGAGGGTTCCCTGGTCGCCCGAGAAGTTACCGATGATGACCGTGGCGATGAGATTCGACAGCTGCTCCAAGATGCTCGTGGCGGCCACGGGGAAGGCGAACAGGGGGATATTGCGCCACAGCGAGCCGGTGGTCATGTCAATGTGCTTAGATACGGTATCAGCCATACGCTCTCAATCTCTAACATGCTCTTTCGTGCTTATTTGCGCAGATGATGATACTCCTAATCGACTAGTCGTTGGGGACGTTCTTAAACGACTAGTCATTCAAGAACGTCCCCAATGACTAGGTGGGGAAGGCGTGCGACAATGGTGTGCGTTGTGTTGTTCGCGCTAAGGAGTTGCCATGTTGTTGTGTCCCGTTTGCCATGAGCCGTTGGTGGACAATGAGCGCGGTGCTGCATGCGCGAGCGGACACCGGTTTGACCGTGCGCGCGACGGCTATCTATATCTGCTGCGCTCGTCCAAGAGCGGCGACTCCATGGGCGATCCCAAGTCGCAGGCACGCAGCCGTCGTGACTTTCTGAACCGTGGATACTACGCACCGTTGCGCGATGCGATGGTCGAGCTGGTGCGCAAGCAGGTGTCTGGGCGTGCTGCGTCTACGAGCGGCCCCATGACGCTGCTCGATATTTGCTGCGGCGAGGGCTATTACACGAGTGCCATGGGCACGGTGCCAGGCGTGGACGCTTACGGGTTCGACTTGGGCAAAGAGATGGTGCGCCTGGCCGCCAAGCGCGGCGATGCGACCTATTTTGTGGCCAACATGAAGGATATCCCCGTGGCCGATGGCGCCTTCGATATGGTGACCGAGCTCTTCGCTCCCTTTAACAAGCGTGAGTTTGCCCGCGTACTGGCGCCAGAGGGCTCACTCTATACC
>URWS01000041.1 GCA_900551605.1 uncultured Collinsella sp.
ACACTTATGCGATCGTCGGCAGCGTCAGATGTGTATAAGAGACAGGGGCAATATATCCTTTCACGCGCGGCGGGCGAGTGCTGCGCGGAAGCTATCGAATACGTCCTTGGGACTGTCCTATTGTAAAGGCTCGGCGCACCTTGGCGGCAAGCTTTGAATAAAACGCAGGAACCTGCCACGGCTGTAGCGGCTTTAGCGTCTGACGGCAGCGTGTCTATTGTCGCTTGAGCTTGCGAGCGATAAGGCTTCTAGCTGCGTCGATGATGAGGAGCACTAAGGCAAAGACGATGCTAATGACGGTACCCGTGACGATGCATATAGCTGCCGGGCTGTTTTGGCTGACCAGTATGTTTGCGAGCAACGTATTGAAGACGGGACGCCACAGGCTACTGGTGAGCGACTGCATCACATAGAAACCAAGCGTGGCGGTCGATAAGGTGACGATGACACCTGCAGTCCGCGGATTGCCTGAGGCACTGCGTCGGGTTGCCGCAAAGAGCAAGGAGACGGCAGCGAGGGCAAACGAGATCAGCGAGGTCGATTTGTAGGAGAGGACTGCCATCGCCGTGAGGTTGCCTGTGAAGGAGAGTGCTCCTTCCAGGATGGCGGCGAGCGCCAAAACCGTTACGAGCGAGCGCATGCCAAAGGTGCCCGCCCTGGCCGAATCCATGGCGTCGGTTACGTCGCGGAGCAGCCCGCCGTTCAAAAACGCGATTACGTACGTGGCAGCGCTCATAAACTTTTGGAGCCAAGAAAACTCGCCGCCGTTTGCCGCGCTCATGGCGGCCAAATACCCGTTAACAACAAATGCGAGGACGCCAACGGCGATGACCGTCGTCGTGTAGGTTTTCTGGGGGAGTCGACTCTTAGCCAGTCCAACCCATGGCGCCATGAAGACCGTCGCGGCATAGACCCAGATAAACTCAAGGCCTAGCGTGTACCAGTAGTGCGTGTTGAGGGTAACATCGGGAATGGGGGAGACGACCGTGGACCATGCGAGCGCCACGAGGCAATAAAACGTAGTGGGCATAACGACCTTGCCAAGGCGCTGCGTCGTCCGTTGCATTTGCGACTTCCACGTTGCTCCACCGTCCCAAGCACGCGCGGCAGAAGCGATGAGAAAATAGCCCGAGATCATAAAGAAGACCTCGTTGGCCCAGCAGCCCAGCAAGTTAATAAAACCGAGTACGCCGGAATAGGGGAACATCGCAAGTGGGGCATATTCCACGGCGCCGACGCAGACGGCTTAGAAGGTCCACTGAAAGGTGTGGAACACCGCGATGCCGGCGACCGCGACCAAACGCAAGGCTTCGATGGGTATGTTGCGTGCGGCTTTGGGCTGCATGACGTCCTTTCTTATCGGCTTGCCTCTGCGAGCTCCATAGATTATATAAACGCCCGCTGGCGCGCTGGCCCTTTGATACCATGAAACGACAGGTATTTCCTAAGGAGCACATTTGTCTACTAACGCCTCTGGCAGCCCTGTCCTGTCGCTGCTTATTCCCATCTACAACGTTGAGCGCTACCTGCGCGAGTGTCTCGATTCCGCCGTGGCGCAGACACTCAAGGATATTGAGATCATCTGCATTAACGACGGGTCGACCGACAACTCGCCGGCGATTATCCGCGAGTATATGGAGCGCGATAGGCGCGTCAAGATGATCGACAAGGCCAACAGCGGCTACGGCGACTCGATGAACCACGGTCTGGAGATGGCGCGTGGCAAGTATGTGGGCATCTTGGAGTCCGATGACTTTATGGCGTCCGACGCACTCGAAAAGCTTGTCTCGGCCGCCGATAGCAATAATGCCGACTTCGCGAAGGCGAACTTTGATTTCTACTGGTCTAAGCCCGAGGAGCGCCGCTCGCTGCACGAGATGTTTAAAGCCAAGGACTGTGGCAAGCCAGTGCACCCGAGCGATACGACGCAGTTCTTTAAGCAAAAGCCGTCGATTTGGTCGGCCGTGTACCGTCGCGATTTTCTTGAGCGCAACGGCATTAAGTTCCTGCCGACTCCGGGGGCATCCTTTCAGGACACGTCATTCGCCTTTAAGGTGATCGCGTGCGCCGATAAGGCTGTTTACCTTCATGATGCCGTGTTGTCTTATCGCCAGGACAACGAGAATTCCTCGGTCAATTCTTCGGCTAAGGTCTTTTGCGTCAATACCGAGTATGCCGAGATTGAGCGTTGGATTCGAGAGGATTATGCCCGTGACCACGCAGGTGATGACGTCGTGCGCATGCTCAAGTTCAACCAGCTCATTAAGTACGATTCGTACATGTGGAACTACGTGCGCCTGGCGCCTAAGTTCTATAAGGAGTTCCTGGTGCAGATGGCCAAGGAATTTCAGGCGGCCTTGGACGCGGGGGACTTTTCGCTTGACGACCTCAAGCCGTGGAAGCGCGCAAATCTCGCTGCCATCCTCAAAGATCCTGAGGGCTGGGTTGACGAGCATCCGAGTTTTGCGACGGATGGTGCCTTGGGGCGTGCTAAGTATTACGCCTCGGTTGGAGGCCCAGGCGTGGTCGCTGCCTTCCTCATCGAATCGCTGAGGGGGTAGGTCGGCATGGGAGAGACCTCGTGTCCTAAAGCTACCATTGTCGTCCCCGTTTACAACTCTGCGCACTCCATTCAGCGATGTCTCGATTCGCTGTTGGCCCAGTCCGAGCGCTCGATTCAGGTTGTCTGCGTCAACGACGGTTCGACTGATGATTCGTTGAACGTGTTGCGCCAGATCGCGCAGGCCGACGATCACGTACTGGTGATTGACCAGGAAAACGCGGGCGTCTCGTGTGCTCGAAATGCTGGTATCGATGCCGCCGAGGGCGAGACCGTCTTTTTTGTGGACGCCGACGATTACATCGATGCCCAGACGGTCGAGCGCGTGCTGCATGCCATGGAGTCTGCAGATGCCGAGGCTGCCGTTTTTGGCGGTGTCTGTGAACCCGTCGATGCTGCCCCCAAACGCGTCCAGCAACTCATGAGCCCCAAAGCCGGTACCTTCGGCGCCCGTGATCCCCAACTGCTGTTCCATTCGAATGCGCAGCCCTATGCCTGCCGTGCGGCTTTTTCGCGCGAGCTGCTCAATCGCGAAGGCATTCGCTTCGCCCCCGGTTTGGCTTTGGGCGAGGACGTCGTCTTCCAATTTGCGGCTTATGCGCTTGCCCGCAAGACCGTCGTCATGCCGGACAAGTTCTACCACTACGTGATGGAGAGTGAATCGGCGACGCACGAGTTCAACAGTGCCGATGCTCGCGCCAAAAAGCTTGACGCCCACATGAGGATGCTCGAGGAGGTCTTGGAGGACTGGGCGGCCTACGGTCTTTTGGACCTGTGCCCCGGCGAGCTGATAACTTGGTTTTTAGACCTAATTGTGTTCGACCTGGCGCGCTTGGATGCCGATGGTTTCCATCGCGTGGCGGCTCGCGTCAACATGGATCTCACGACGTTTTTGGGAACGGCGTGGGCGGATATGCCTGCTAAGGGCGCCGTTCGGCGTGTTGCCCACAAGCTCGTTGCGGCGACCTCGGGCGTTTCGATGGCAGACGCCACGCTGTTCTATCTTTCGACTCGCGGTCTCAAAGCCTGTCTGGAGCGCTTTATCTAATTCCAAGCGCTGCCGCTCGCCGCAACCCGGCTGCTAAAATAACCCTGTTACACGCTATTCAACAGGAGGTTCTCTTGCAGAACTCTGATACCCCTAAAGTTTCGCTGCTTGTCCCCATTTGCAATGTCGAGCGCTATCTGCGCGAGTGCCTCGATTCCGCCGTGGCGCAGACGCTCAAGGACATCGAGATCATCTGTATCAATGACGGTTCCACCGATAGCTCGCCGGATATCATCCGCGAGTACATGGAGCGCGACCCCCGTGTAAAGATGATCGACAAAGCCAACAGCGGCTACGGCGACTCGATGAACCGCGGCCTGGAGATGGCGCGCGGTGAGTACGTGGGCATTCTTGAGTCCGACGACTTTATGTTTGAGGATTCGCTCCAAAAGCTGGTCGCCAAGGCCGATGCTGAGCATGCCGATGTGGTAAAGGGCGACTTTTATCTGTATTGGTCCACGCCCAGCGAGCGCCGTGAGCTGTTTGGGATCATCGGCGAGTATATGACGGGCGCCGCGTATCGCCCCGTCGATCGCCCGGGCATCTTCTACCGCAAACCTTCCATTTGGTCGGCCATCTATCGGCGCGAGTTCCTCAACGACAATCAGATTCGGTTCCTTCCCACGCCGGGTGCCTCGTATCAGGACGCAGGCTTTAACTTTAAGGTTTGGGCTTGCGCCGAGCGTGCCGCGTTTATTACGGACCCCATTTTGTGCTATCGCCAGGATAACGAGAAGAGCTCCGTTAATTCGCCCAACAAGGTGTTTTGCGTGTGCGACGAATATGCCGAGATGCAACGTTTTTTGGACGAACGTCCCGAGCTCAAGGCTCAGCTCCAGGGCATTTTAATGCGCATGAAGGTCGATACGTACCGTTGGAATGATGAGCGTCTGGTCGATGAGTTGCGTGAGCAGTTTTGGAAGAAAGCCTCGTCCGAGCTCAAGGCCGATTGGGATGCCGGTCGCTTTGACCTGTCGCTGTTCGACCCGCGTGGCGAGACCGACTTGCGCCTGATGGTCAAGTCGCCCCGCGCCTATATCGATTCGCGCTTTGACTTTAAGAAGCCGGGCAAGCTCAATACGTTTAAGCATTACTTTAAGATTGGCGGCCTGCCGCTGGTCTGGCGCGTGCTGACGTATCAGCGCACCTACGGCGACAACCCGCACCCTGATGACATTCCAGCCGCACAGTAGGAGCGAGTGACTATGGCTACCCCCAAGATTTCCGTTGTCGTTCCCATCTATAAAGTGGAGGAGTGCCTGGCCTGGTGCCTGGACTCCCTGCTTGCGCAGGATATGCCCGATTGGGAGGGCGTGCTGGTCAACGATGGCTCGCCGGACGGTTCGCGCGATATTGCGGCTGCTTATTGCGAAAAGGACGCGCGCTTTACGCTGGTCGATAAGCCCAACGGGGGCCTGTCGAGTGCACGTAATGCAGGCATCGCTGCGTCTGCGGCGCCCATCGTTGCGTTTTTGGATTCCGATGACCGCTTCACGTCCGATGCATGCCACGTGATCGTCGATGCCTTTGAGCGCGAGCGCTGTGATGTTTTGACCTTTGGCGCGAACCCGTATCCGCTGGAGGCGGGGTATCCGTGGCTTAACTATGTGCTGAGCCCGCGCGATGTGTCGTTTGAAGGCTATAGCTCCGACCTGCTGTTTAAGGAAGCATCTCGCCCCTTTGCATGGCGCACCGCCTGCGGGCGTGAGTTTTTGCTGGGCAACGGGATCGTGTTCGACGAAACCGTTAAGTATGGCGAGGACCAGGTCTTCGATTTTGCCGTGTACGGTCGTTCGCACAAGACCGCGCTTATCTCGAACAAGCTGTATGACTACCGCGTGGCGCGCAAAGGCTCGCTCATGGATACCATGCGCTATGACGACGAGACGCGCCTGCTGGAGCACGTGAAGATTTATTCCGCGGTGCTGGCTGATTGGCAGCGCGACGGTCTCGATGCCCAGCATGCCGATGATCTGGCGTACTTCCTCTGCGATCTGGTGCTGTACGATGCGCTCAGGTTACTGGGTTCGGACTGCGGCAAGGTGTTTGCTGCCGTTTCCGCGGCGCTTGCCGGTTCTGCCGTGGGCAGCGATGCTGCGCTCGCGCAATGTGCTCCTTCTGTTGCTGCTATGGTGCATGTAGCGCTTACCAGCAAGGCCCCCAATGCTCGTGAGTGCAAAAAGCTCATGTTCGATTACGACGTCTTGAGGTTTGGGCGCCTGGGTGCCTGCAAACGCATGGCAGCGAACGCCCTGGGAAAGCGAGAAGTGTAGATGAGTATCAAGCGTTTGGCACTTTGCCGCAGTCAGGGCCGTCTGTTTGTGCTGCTTCGTTTTGCCGGTCAGGATGTCGCTGCGCTTATTGAGCGGGAGGGTTCTCAAGCGTTTGCCCACGCGACAACGAGCGGTTCTTGTGTGCCGTCGCTGGTGTTCCCAGTCGATCATGGCCGTGTGCTGGCGCTTTGCCCTTCCGTTTCCGATTACGAACGCGAGCTTGCCGTGTTGGTGCTTCCGTTTTTGGATGGCTCGTCGATGGATGTCGTTTTTGCATCCGGTGGCCAAAGGTTGGGCTCCATTCGCCTCGATAGCCGCGTGGCCAAGCTGGAATCCAAGATTAACTACAAAGCAAAGGCTGCGATGTGTGCGCTCGTTCGCGACGCACAGCGCGGCGAGTGCTGCGGTCGCTACGAGATCGATGCCATTCGCTATTTGCCGGCAGACGCCGGCGCGGTGTGGCGCTATGAGGTTACGTGGGTGGGAGACCCCCGGTGCGCACCTGAGCTCCAGGTCTTCGATACGCATATGAACGCCATCGATGCCACCGTGCATGTGTTTGAATCGCAGGTCGATGTGCCGCAGCAGAACGGATGCCGCGTCAATAAAACGTATCTGAGCGTTGAGATGCCTCAGGATATACGAGATTTTGTCGCGATTGTGAGCGATCCCACGGAGCAGATTCAGAGTGGTTTTTGCGCTATGGATGGCCGCCTGTACAACGGCATGGTCGACGACAGCTGGAACCGCATGAAGGATGCGCGTGCAGACGACGCGGCTTATCGACGTTGGTTTGAGCAGCATCGCGCAAAGTCGGGCGATTTAGCGTGCCAGCGTGTCGCTTCGGTGGCTTTTGCCTATAGACCACTCGTGAGCATTGTGGTGCCGTGCTACAAGACTGATCGGGTCTACCTGCGCGAGCTGCTGGACTCGGTGCTAGCCCAGAGCTATGACAACTGGGAATTGCTGCTTATGGACGCCTCGCCCGAATGGGACGCGGTGTCCAATCTTGCGGCAGGCGCCCACGACGAGCGCATCCGTCGCATCGAGCTTCCCGGCAACGGCGGCATTGTGCTCAACACCAACGCAGGTATCGAGCGAGCGACAGGCGACTACGTCGCGTTCTTGGACCATGACGACATCCTGGAACCGGACGCATTGTTCCGCTATGTTGCCGCGCTGAACAAGGCTGCCGAGGACGAGCGTCCCCAGGTCCTGTTCTGCGACGAGGACATGTTCCAGAAAACGGGGGAGTGGGGCCAGCCGGTCTTTAAGACGCGGCTCAACGTCGACCTGCTCTATAGCCATAACTGCGTGACGCATTTCCTGATGGTGGAGAAGGCGCTTATCGATCGTATTGGCACGTCCCCAGAAGACGTTGCGGGTGCCCAGGACTACGACCTGACGCTTCGCTGCCTTGCGGCGGGCGCGCGGTTTGAGCATGTTGCGCACGTGCTGTATCACTGGCGCGTTCATCCGGGGTCGACCGCCGATGGCTCTGCCGATAGCAAGCCGTATGCCATCGAGGCCGGGCGCCTTGCGCTTCAGCGCCACTTTAACGCGCTGGGCATTTGCGGAACGGTCGAGGAGACCGAGACGCCGTTTGTCTATCGCATGCGCTATGCGCTGCCGGAGCCTGCGCCGCTGGTGAGCATTGTGATTCCCACCAAGGACCACGTTGAGACGCTCGATGCCTGTGTGATGTCGATTGCCCAGAAGGCCACGTATGCCAACTATGAGATCGTCTTGGTGGAGAACAACAGCGAAGCCCCGGATACGTTTGCGTATTACGAAACCCTGCCGGAACGCGTGGCTTCAGCATCAGGAGGCAAGGGCATCGCGCGCGTTGTGTACTGGCCGGGCGAGTTCAATTACTCCCAGATCATTAACTTTGGCGTGGAGCATGCCAAGGGTGATTACCTTCTGTTGCTGAACAATGATACCGAGGTCATAAGCCCCGACTTTATCGAAGAGATGATGGGCTATCTGCAGCGTCCCGATGCGGGCGTGGTGGGCGCCAAACTCTACTTTGCCGACCATCTGGTGCAACACGCTGGCATATTGGTTGGTGTGCGTGGCGCACTTGCCCATGCCAACCAGGATTTCTCGGCAAAGCGCGAGGGCTATCTTGCCCGCGCTGTGCGCCCCGGTAACTTCAGCGCCGTAACGGGTGCCTGCCAGATGGTCCGACGCGACGTATTTGAGCGGGTCGGCGGCTACAACGAGGAATTCGCCGTTGGCTTTAACGACGCTGACTTTTGCCTGCGCGTGCGGGAAGCTGGCTACCGCACCATCTTTACGCCCTATGCCGAGCTGTACCACTACGAGTTCACCTCGCGCGGCAGGGAAGAGGCCAACGAGGAAAAGCTGCGCCGCTGGAAGCGCGAGCAGGCCCTGTTCATGCAGCGCTGGCCGGAGTTCTTCCTCAGCGGCGACCCCTGACTCGGGCCAAATCTATCTGCCGAGAACGAGTACTTCTCGCTTTAGCGCGAAGTGATGCCAAGATTCGGCAAAGTATCCTCAAGAGTCGCAAGGGCGGTGGGGTTCAAATACTCCTCGTTCAAGCGGCTCTTGTCATATCGAAAACGTGTGCCTCGTGAGCATTCGACGAGTTCCGCAGTAAAGAATTTCTCCCAGCTAAAAAACTCTAAGCTTTCGATATGTTCAGCGGGATTAAGTAGTATCTCCTTAATGTGTCTGCTGTTGAATAATCCCGACTTCAACACGAGCCATTCGAACGATTCCGGCAGGAATAGCTTGATGTTCTTTCGGCGCTGTAGTGCAGTTGCTTCTGCAATTTCTGGTCCAAAGGCGGCGCCGTCGGCAATCACGAGGATATCGTTTTCTGGTGCGTCCGTAATGCAATTGCAGATATTTGATTTTCCACCCGCGCTGATGCACCTAATA
>URWS01000042.1 GCA_900551605.1 uncultured Collinsella sp.
CTTATGCGATCGTCGGCAGCGTCAGATGTGTATAAGAGACAGTACCCACGGCGCGCGGGGCAACCTTGCCGGCGCCCACGGCGGCAAACAGGTCCTCGAGCTGCTTGAAGTTCAACTGCTCCGCCACGGCGTTGAGCGCACGCGTGGATCGCGGCGTAGAGATGCCATACCCGCGCTTGCGCAGGTCCTTGGCCAGTATATCGCGGCCGGCAGCAGCGTCATCGTCTTTGGTCGCGGCAGCGAAGTAACGGCGGATCTTTGACTTGGCGGAAGGCGTCTTAACGATCTTGAGCCAATCACGCGACGGCTTGGAACTCTTGTTGGTCAGGATTTCAACGCGGTCGCCCGTCTTGATCTCATGCGTGAGCGGGGCCACCGCACCGTTGATCTTAGCGCCGACGCAGTGATTGCCCACCTCGGTGTGAACGGCGTAGGCAAAGTCGAGCGGCGTGGAGCCGGCACGAAGCGCCATGACCTCGCCCTTGGGCGTAAAGACGAAGATCTCTTGATCGAAGAGGTCGACCTTCAGCGAATGCAGGTATTCCTTGGCGTCGGTGATCTCATCAGACGCAGCCCAATCGAGCGAATGCTTAAGCCAGTTGATCTGATCGTCCAAACGTTGAGCGTCATTGGTCTTGGAAGCAGACGATCCGCCCGATTTCTTATAGAGCCAGTGGGCGGCAATGCCGTACTCGGCCTGCTCATGCATCTCATAGGTTCGAATCTGAATCTCGAGCGGACGAGCCGTGGGACCGATAACCGTCGTGTGGAGCGACTGGTAGTTATTGACCTTGGGCATGGCGATATAGTCTTTAAAGCGACCGGGCATGGGGTGCCACAGCGTATGCACCGCGCCGAGCGTGGAGTAGCAATCGCGCACCGAATGGGTGATGACGCGCAGCGCCACCAGGTCGTAGATCTCGGAGAATTCCTTGCCCTTGCGCTTCATCTTTTGGTAGATGGACCAATAGTGCTTGGAGCGGCCATTAATCTGGAAGCCCTCCAGGCCAATGCGGTTGAGCTCGTCGGTGAGCGTCTTGATGGTCTCGGCCAGATAGCGCTCGCGAACCTCGCGCGACTCAGCCACCATGCGCGCAATGCGCTGGTAGGCATCGGGCTCCAGATAGAAGAAGGACAGGTCCTCGAGCTCCCACTTAATAGAGCTCATGCCCAGACGGTCGGCCAGGGGCGCATACACGTCCATGGTCTCGCGGGCCTTAAACAGGCGACGGTCCTCGCGCAGAGCTGCAAGGGTGCGCATGTTGTGCAGACGGTCGGCAAGCTTAACGATAATGACGCGGATGTCCTTGGACATGGCGAGGAACATCTTGCGCAGCGTAAGCGCCTGCTTCTCGTCCATGCTATCGACTTCGATGTTGGTGAGCTTGGTCACGCCATCGACGAGCTCGGCCACCGTATCGCCAAACAGACCGGAAACATCGGCGAGCGAGGTCTCGGTATCCTCGACGGTATCGTGCAGCAGCGCGGCGCACACCACATCGCAGTCCATCTTGAGGTCGGCCAGAATGATAGCCACCTCGACGGGATGGTTGATGTACATCTCACCCGAGCGCCGCTTTTGGTTGCAGTGCTTCTCGGCAGCAAAGCAATAGGCCTGCTCCACCTTAGAGAAGTCGTCCTCATTCATATATTTGAGGCACAGGCGCTCCAGCTTGTCGTAGCTGTCCGCCATAATCTCGGGCGGCAGCTCATCGGCATGCTTATAGTGCTCCATCTCCGAGAACGGTTGGAGGGTGGAATCATGGGCGGTACGGGCTGCGGCATCCATCGAGGTCCCCTTCCCCTAGGCCCGCGGTACGATCGGGCGGTTAACTTTGGCTAGCATATCAGAAGCGCACGAATCAAGCGCCCAACTCCGGAAAGCCGAGAACTCCATGCGCGAGCGCAAGCCCTCCAAATAGCGGATTGACCTGCTCAATTGCACACGGCCGGGGTTTTCGGCCATCGCAATGCGACGGGTGTCATCAAACCCCGAAACGCGACAGAAGCCAAGCTCTTCGAAGATTCCCAGACCGCTTGCCACCGAGCGCTCGTCAACCGGCGTGCGGGCATCGATGGCAAGGCACATCTGCGCGATGTCGATATCGCTCGCACTAAATGAGTCGGCTCCGGTCTTGCCGCGGTTGGAGCGCCACATAGTCTGCAGCGCGCGATAGAGCGTGACGAGCTCGTCGCGCTCGGGCGCGTAGCAGTCGAGCAGGCGCTCGTTAATGCGAGCGTCACGCGACGAATAGAGCAGGTGAATCACGGCAGGTTGCCCGTCGCGACCGGCGCGTCCGCTCATCTGGTTGAACTCGATGGCGCCAAACGGCATGTGGTAGAGCACGACATGGCGGATATCGGGCAGGTTGACACCCTCGCCAAAGGCGGAGGTCGAAACGATGCAGCTGAGGCTTCCGTCTCGGAATGCTTCCTCCACGCGACGGCGATCGGAACGCGCAAGCCCCGCGTTATAGAACGCGATATGGGTTGCGCAATCGGGCACACGCTTGCGCAACGTCTTGGCGAGCGCCACGGACTGGTCGCGCGAATTGACGTAAATGACGGTCTTCTCCCCCGTCGCCACGATCGACACCAAACGGTTCTCGCGGCTCGCAAGGTCGCGGTCGTCCTCGAGCTGCAGGTTCTCGCGCACCGTCTCGTCGACCACCGTGCGAGTGATCGGCAACATGCGGGCAAGCTCGGCCACGACCGGAGCCGTCGCGGTGGCCGTCGCAGCCATAACGACCGGGTCGCCCAGGGCTTTGAGGATATCGGGCATGTCAAGATAGGCGCTACGGTCGCCGCCCTTGGCAAGGCCGGCGTGGTGTGCCTCATCGATAACGACAAAGCCGATGCGGCCCGAACGCGCGAAACGGTCACGGTGGATAGACAGGAACTCGGGCGTCGTGAGCACGATACCGGTGCGGCCCGAAGCTAGACCGGCGAACACGTCATCGCGTGCGGCCTCCACGGTCTCGCCGGTCAGCACGCCAACGCCAATGCCAAGCGCTGCCATCGTCGACGAGAGGTGATAGGCCTGGTCGGCAACGAGCGCGCGCAGCGGATAGACAAAGATGCTCGCACGCCCGCGAAGGACCGCCTCGCGCGCGGCATGCACGTGGAAGATAAGCGACTTGCCGCGCCCCGTTCCCATAACGGCCAGAACACTTTGGTGATCGGCCAGGGCATCGAGCGCCTCGACCTGCGCGCGGTGCGGCTGGTTCGAGCCGATAAAGCTATGGATAAGCGAGCGCGTGAGCTCAGCATAAGAAAGCTGGGCGAGCGTCTCGCGTTTACGCGACTCCAGGCGCAGGCCAGAATCCGCCGGTTGCACGCCGCGGCGAAGTTCACATGCCGGATCGTCGATATTGGACGCCGTGGTATCGCGCACCAAGACATCCTTGATCATGAGCTTGGGCTTCACACGCCCCTGCCAATGCTCGGCAACGGCCTCGAACACCAAGTCGACAGCGCTATCGCAGTTGATGAGCTTATCGATTTGCGGCACGCGGAACATAATGGCCGGCACACTCGCGGCGCCATCGGTCGCCACAAAGCGCATGTGCTCGCCGGTTTTGCCCACCACGGCACGATCGCACATCGTCACGCCCTCGGCGGCCAGCAGCGGCACCTTGTTGCCCTGGCCAAACGGCTCAAGACGGGAAATCTGCTCTATAGTCTCGATATTCAGCTCGGAAAGGTCGACCGTGGCGGCAACCTCGTCGATGTCTTCAAAGTCCTCGGCGGGAATCTCCGATAGCACGGCGGAAAGGCGACGACGGAATTCATCGAGCTTGGATGCCTCGATGGTCACTCCCACCGCACCGGCATGTCCGCCGCGACGAATCAGCAGGTCGGAACAGCGCTCAACGGCGTCAAACAGGTTAACATTGCCCACCGAGCGACCAGAGCCGCGCGCGATACCGTCCTCGATCGAGAACAGCAGTGCCGGCACGTGATAGCGGTTGGTCAGACGGCTTGCCACGATGCCCTTGACGCCCTCGTGCCAGCCTTCACCGCCCACGACGATCGCGCGTCCGCCGTCATAGGTCTCCTCGACCTTTGCCATGGCATCGCGCGTGAGCTCCGCCTCGATCTCACGGCGCTGGCGGTTGATTTCCTCGAGCTCAGCCGCCAGCGCGCTTGCTTCGATGGGATTGTGGGCAAGCAGCAGGTCGAGCGCCAGCTTGGGATCGGCCATGCGACCGGCAGCGTTTAAGCGGGGAATGAGCGAGAATGACAGGCCATCCGCCGTAATGCTCGAAAGGTCCGCCTTGGCGAGCGAGGCAAGCGCGATATAGCCGGGGCGAGCGGTTACGCGCATCTGCCGGATGCCCTCGGCAACCAGCGCGCGGTTCTCGGGCGTGAGCGGCATCATGTCGGACACGGTGCCCAGCGCCGCGACCTCGATTAGCGAACGCCAATACGACGGCTTGCCCAGGCGCTCACCCAGGACTTGCACCAGCTTGAGCGCCACGCCAGCACCGGCGAGCTCGCGCGAGGGGCCCTCGTCCTCGAGCTTGGGGTCGGTCAGGGGTACACCCTGCGGCACCTGGTCGGAGGGCTCGTGATGGTCCGTGACCACCAAATCGATCCCCAGGCTCTCCAGATAGGAAACCTCTTCCTTGGCGGCAATGCCGTTATCGACGGTCACGATCAGCTGGGGGCGAGCGAGCTCGTTAACGCGGTCGAGTGCCGCGCGCGAAAGACCGTAGCCCTCGTCAAAGCGATGCGGAATAAACGGCGTGACATCGGCGCCAAACGTGCGCAGCGCCTCGGTCAGCAGACAAGTCGACGTAATACCGTCGACATCGAAGTCGCCGAAGACGGCGATGTGCTCGTGGTTGCGAATAGCACGCTCAACGCGGTCGGCAACGACCGACATGCCCGGAATTATGAGTGGGTCGGCCCAGTCGCGGTCGAGCGAGGGCGTCAAAAACAGCTGGCCCTCCTCGATGGAGCCAATGCCGTGCGCGACCATAATGCGCGCCACCAGCCCGGGAATGCCCAGACCCGTCGCAAGCTCCTTTTCGAGCTCGGGGTTTTGCTGAGCAACCGCCCAGCGGTGCGTCGTCTTAAGCGATGACATAGGCACCCACCCCCGATAGGGGCAGGTCGCCGCGATACCTCTCACGGTTCATAGCGATGAGTCCTCTGTGTATGCCCGCTTCGGCAGGCAGATCTGTTGAACGAATTTATTATACCGTGCAGTACGGACGCAAAACGCCGCAGTACGCCCCGGTTTCGGTAAACGAAGGCGGTAATATCCTCGAAACAAACGAGCGTTTCTGCCGCACGAACGTATGCAAGCGTCTAGCATATCCATTCATATGCATTCATGGGCAAAGGGAGTCGCAGGATATATGAAGCAATGGGTTGGACTGGGTAAGTTCCTCGCGGGGCACATGCAGGTCATCGTCCCGATTTGCGTGACACTCGGCGTGCTCTTTCCCCAGCAAATCGGCGTGCTCAAGCCCATCGTTCCCGCCCTGTTTGCCTTTATGACGTTTCAGGGCGCACTGAGCAACACCTTCCATCAGGTTGCCGAGGTATTCCGTCGTCCGCTGCACCTGATTCTGGCGCTGCTGGTCTCGGCAGTGCTCATCCCCATCGCGGCGTATGCCATGGGTTCGCTGTTCTTTGATTCCAATCCCAACCTTGTCTGCGGCATCGTGCTCGAGTACAGCGTGCCCGTAGCCGTCACCGCTTTTATGTGGATCAGTATGTTCGGCGGCAACGGCCCGCTCGCGCTCACCATTATCCTGACGTCCTCGGTCATCTCACCCGTGACGATTCCGCTCACGCTCAAGCTCCTGCTGGGCGCCACCGTCTCGATCGATGTGCCGAGCATGATGCGGAACATGGCCTTCATGATCGCCATCCCCGCCGTGCTCGGTATCGTCATCAACGAACTCACGCATGGCTGGGGCCACGAAAAGCTCTCTCCCGCGCTCTCGCCCGCCTGCAAGTTCATGATGATGGGCGTCATCGCGTCCAACTCCACCGCCATGAGCGACTACGTGCTGCACATGAACGTCGAGCGCTTGGAAGTCGCGTTCTTTATCCTGGTGTTCGCCATCAGCGGCTTTATCATCGGTATCTTGGTCGCCCGCGCCCTGCACCTGCCGTATAGCGAGACGACCACCATGTGCTTTACCTGCGGCATGCGCAATATCTCTTCGGGCGCCGTCATCGCCACGCAGTATTTTCCCGGCGAGGTCGTGTTTCCCGTCATGTGCGGCACGCTGTTCCAACAGGTGCTGGCCTCGATTATCGGACATCTCTTTGAGCGCCTGACCGGCGAGGAGCGCGCCAAACAGCGCAAGCGTGTCGAGGCCGGCCGCGACGCAATGGCACGCTAGGCCGTCCGCAGTGCGCGAACGCTCGCCTTACGACGCGAGCGCTTCCAGATGTGCGCGCAGGCGCTCCGCATCGATATCGAGCGTGGTCTCGGCATTGACCTGGGCCAGACGATAGCCCACAAAGTAGGGCGATACCACCCAACGCGGAAGTGCCTTGGCAATGGTTCGGCCGCCCATGTGGTAGAAGAACAAGTTGTACGACTCCGCACGACCGCCGTGGTGCTCGTGCAGGATATAGCACAGGGCAACCTGAATCGCATCGGCGAATAGATCGGCCTCGGTTTGATCGCGGGCGTCGTCGCTAGCGGCGATTCCCTGTGGAGCTGAGACGTTGACCTCAAAGAATCCCATGATCGGCTCGGTCGAGATATTGACCGCGACCCTCCCCCGCCGCCAAACATCGATGCCTGCAAAGTTGGCCGAGGTCAGCGCCGCGTAGCCGTCCTCTTGCTCCAGGCCCACAATCTGCATGTGCGGGTGTACCAGGCTTCCGCCCGAAAGCGGGCCCTTGTTCTTGTACATGAGCACGCTGCGGTACTGCTGGGATTCGATCATCTGCTGCCAACAGCCCAGGGCAAACCGCATTACATGATGCAGCTCGTCCGCCGCATAGGTCACCAGGTCGGCATCGTGATCGGCCGACTCGATCAACACGGTCTGACGAGTGGCCCGCAAGGTCTTGAACTTATTCTCGAGCCAGATGCAATCACCATCGCGCTGGATGATGTTGGCAAGTCCCTCCGTATTGCAGAAGGGGCACGCGGTGCCCGGGCGGCGGTTGTCGTCGGGCTTGCCGCTCGCCTGCTGGACATCAAATACGAGCGCCACGGGCTACGCCTCCAGCGGCACGATTCTGGTGCCATGGAGCTCGGACACGCCCAGCGCCGCCGCGACCTCATCGCGGTTGGCCGTGGTAATGCCACCACCGGGAAGGATGGTCAGGCGATCGCCCGCATACTCGATTAAGCGGGCCAGATGATCGAAATTACCCTCAATCGGCGTGCCGGCCGCTCCGCCGTGCGTCAAGATGCGCGTAACGCCGCAGTCGGCAAGCGTGTCAATCGCGTCAAGCTGAGCCTCGGGCGAGAGCTGGTCAAATGCCATGTGGAAGGTGATGTCGACGGACTCGCGTTTGCACTCCTCGGTCGCGCAGCCCGCGGCCATGACGAGGGCGCCGAGGGTGAGCTCGTCGAGCGCCCAGCCGCCGGCACAAGGCTTGCAGCATCCAAAGACCAGGCCGTCAACGCCAGCACTCACGGCAAGGCCCAGATCCATCTCCATCATGCGTAGCTCGTTCTGGCTGTAATGAAAGTCGCCACCACGCGGGCGAATCATGCACATCACTCGCGCGTCATGCTCGTGAGCATAGCTGACTGTAGCGCTGATAACGCCGGCAGAAGGCGTGGTGCCACCAACGGCAAGGTTGTCGCACAGCTCGATGCGCTTTGCACCGGCATCGATAGCTGCCGGCACCCACTCAAAGTTCTCGGCACAAAACTCGTACAGCATAGATAGACCCCCAAAGACAGCAGATGTTTTCCGACGGGCATTGTCACACATCCCCATGAAGTTGCGGTGGAATAGGGACTCTTTTGGCCTCTGGAGCCCGTATTCAGTCCCTATTTCACCGCAACTAAAAAGGGGCGCTGACTGAGATAGTCAGCGCCCCTTTTGTTAGGTGGGTTAGCCTCCGAGGTAGGCTTTGCGGACGTTATCGTCGTGCAGGAGCTCTTGGCCGGTGCCGGTCATGGTGATCTTGCCGGTCTCGAGCACGTAGCCGCGCGTGGCGATGGAAAGCGCCATCTGCGCGTTTTGCTCAACCAGAAGCACCGTGGTGCCGGCCTTGTGCAGGTCCTCGACAATCTGGAAGATCTGTTCGATCAGAATCGGCGCCAGACCCATGGAAGGTTCGTCGAGCATAAGCAGTTTGGGGTTACTCATAAGGGCGCGCCCCATAACGAGCATCTGCTGCTCGCCGCCTGAAAGGGTGCCGGCGACCTGGCGACGACGTTCCTTTAGGCGCGGGAACTGCTCGTAGACGCGCTCCAGGCCCGGAGCCACCGTGGACTTGGGCTGCGTATAGGCACCCATCTCCAGGTTCTCCTCAACCGTCATCTGCAAAAAGGCGCGACGACCCTCGGGAACCTGGGCCAAGCCCTTACCCACCAGCTTGTCGGCAGGCGTATGGGTAATGTCCTCGCCCATAAACTTGATGGAGCCGGTCTTGGAGCGCAGCAGGCCCGAGACGGTCTTGAGCGTTGTGGACTTGCCGGCACCTGTCTCTTATACACATCTCCGAGC
>URWS01000043.1 GCA_900551605.1 uncultured Collinsella sp.
CTACACTTATGCGATCGTCGGCAGCGTCAGATGTGTATAAGAGACAGGTCTACCCCCTGTGCATCCTGCTCGAGTGGGCCATCATCACCGTGCTCATGACCGGCCTGTTCTTCCTGTTCCAGCGCCACGGCGCAGCTCCCGCGGTCCTGGCCTTTGCCCTATTTGTCCTGGGCATTGCCGAGTTCTTCGTCATCACGTTTAAATCCATGCCCATCCAGCCGGGCGACCTTTCGGCCATCTCCACCGCCGCCGCGGTCGCCGGCACCGGCTACACCTTCTCCATCTCGCTGTTCTGCGTGCTGTCCATGGGCTTTACCGCCATCGCCATGCTGCTATGCGAGTACGCCGGCCTGGTGGCACCGCACCGTCAGAAGGGCGCCGCCAACGCCAAGCGCATGCTGCTCACCAACCTGCTCGTCGCCGTGCTGTGCCTGGGCGGCGTGACCGCGCACGTCACGCTTATCGACTACTACAACACCCTCGGCATCACCGTCTACACCTGGCGCCCGCTCGAGAGCTACTGGCGCGAGGGCTACCTGCCCGCTTTCATTAGCGCAGCGCAGTCCATCAAGCCGCCCAAACCCGCCGACTACTCCGTCGACGATGCCAAGGCCACGTTCAAAAAGTACGCCAAGGCCTACGACAAGTCCGACGCGGCCAAGAGCGACGAGCGCGCCGCCGCAAAGGAGCAGTTCGACAGCGAGAAGCCCACGGTCATCGCCATCATGAACGAGACCTTCTCGGACCTATCCATCTACCAGAACATGCGCGCCGGCTACGAGGGCCCGCAGTACTTTAAGAACCTGTCCAACTGCCTCAGCCGCGGCAAGCTCTACGTGAGCGCCTACGGCGGCGGCACCGCCAATACCGAGTTTGAGTTTATGACCGGCAACTCCATGGCCAACCTGGGCTCGGGCGTGTATCCGTACACCATCTACAACATGGAGACGACCGGGAACCTGGCAGAGCAGTTCAAGTCGCTCGGATATTCCACCACGGCCATGCACCCCAACCACGCAACCAACTGGAACCGCGAGAACGTGTACAAGGACTTTGGCTTTGACCAGTTCCTGTCTATCAACGACTTCCAGGGAGCCGACACCCTGCGCGGTATGGTGACCGACCAGGCGACCTACGACAAGATTCTTGAGCTGCTCGACCAGAACGCCGATCCGCAGTTTATCTTCGACGTGACCATGCAGAACCACTCGGGCTACGACACGGGCCTGCTGCCGGCCGACAAGCAGATGCACCTGAACATCGACACGACCGACCTGGACACCAAGACCGTCGAGGACGGCACGCTCTCCGATGTTGACGAGTACGTCTCGTGCATCGAGCAGTCCGATCAGGCGCTGCGCTACTTCCTCAACGCCTTGAGCAAGCTCGACCGCAAGGTAGTCGTGGTGTTCTGGGGCGACCACCAGCCGTTCTTCCCGTCCAAGTTCAACGATAAGTGGTTTACCGGCGAGGACGACGCCACGCATCAGGAGCGTCTGTGGCAGACCGACTACATCATCTGGGCCAACTACGACGTTGCCGGCTGCGACCAGACGAGCGAGGTCGACGACCTGTCCACCAACTACCTGTCCACGCAGCTTATGCAGCTGATCGGCGCCCCGCTTTCCGACTACCAGAAAGCGCACATGACGCTTCGCGAGTCGCTGCCCGCCATCAACTCGGTCGGCTACGAGGACGCCAGCCTGCGCTGGGCGCTCTCCTCCAACGTCACCGGTGACGACGCCGCCGCGGCAGCCGCCACCAAGGCGCGCGAGGATTACGCCAAGATGCAATACTACGAGATGTTCCGCGACGGCAAGAACGTGTACACCGAGCACTTCCAGACCGAGGCCAACGAGACCGACCCCAACCTGGCGCCGGGCACGACCAAGATCAAGTAGCTGCTAGCTGCTGAGCCACAACTGAAACGTCTGTCCAGGCGGAGGCATATAAGGTTCCCTGCTCGGACAGTCCTGCGCAAGACGAAGGCCACATTAAGTGGCCTTCTTTGTTTGCGGAAAGTGTGTCCCGGAATTCTTGTCTGGAATGGGATGCAGTTTCCGCTTGGGACCCGATTGGGAAAGTGTGTCCCACTATTCAGCTGGATTCCGGGATGTATTTTCCGGTTGAGGCTCGTTGGGAAAGTGCGTCCCACTTTGGGGGCTGATTCTGGGACGTGGTTTCCGGTTGGCTCTCATTGGGAAAGTTCATCCCATTTCTCGGCCTAATTATGGGACGCAGTTTCCCGTTGAGGACCCTTTGGGAAAGTGCGTCCCGGTCTGGGCGCTCAAACTGGGATGGATTTTCCGGATGAGGGCTTGACGGAAAATGTGTCCCGTTCCGGGCGCTAATTGTGGGATGCAGTTTCCTCTTGCGGAGTCTCCACTCAACAGAAAACCCGGGTGGCCTGTTTTTGGCTACCCGGGTTTTTGGGTTGTCGATATGTTCGACTGGCTACTAGTGGGTCTTGCGGCGCTTGATCAGCATGATGAGGGCTATCACTACGAGCGTTGCTCCCGCTGCTGCTGCGGTGGCGACTAGGGCGAATGTTTGGTCGCCGGTGTTTGCGAGGTTCTTCGCTGTGGTCGTAGTCTCGACCTTGGTGTCGGTCTTAGCTCCGTTGTCGGACTTGGGCTTGTCCGGGTTCGTCGGGGTCTCAGGAGTCTCGGGGTCCTTTGAGCCTTCGGAATCGGTTGGGCCGGCGGTGTTTACCAGCGTATGGTCCAGGAACTTCTTGGCGCCCGCACTTGCCTGTGAGAACAGGCGGCGCGTGCGGATCGGGGTGGCGTTCACCGTTGTGGGTGCCGTCTCCTCGGCCTCGATATTCACGAGCGTCGTGCCGGTGTCGAGGCCCACGTCGTTGTATCCCACGTGGCAGTAATACTGCGCACCGTCATCGTCTGCGGTCAGGTCAATCTCGAGCTTTGAGGCCGTTCCAGCCGCGAGGTTGCCATCGGCACCCACGAGCTTAAACTCTGTCTCGCCGCGGGCCTTGCGGTACCACATATAGGTCGGTGCCAGCCCTGTTTCGCTATCGTCGGCACCGAGTTGCTTCACATGGCCAATCGCCGAGAGCGTCAGGTGGCTTCCCGCCGCGCGCTCAACCGAAGAGTCGTATCCAAGATCCGACCCCTCCGCAGCATCCGCCGCAGGTCCGCTCACGGTCATCGTCATGCCATCGGGCATGGTCTTGACCGTGATGATTGCCGAGCGAATACCTGTTTCGGTCGTGGATCCATTCTTAACGGCGGCGATGGCGAATCGATACTCCGTATTGGGCTGCAGCCCATCCCACTTGAGCGAGGTCTGCGTGTTGTCGGCAATCTTCCAGCTATTGACGACCGCATCCGCCGCATTGCTCTGCAGCATGCCCACGCCGTAGCTAAAGCCACTCTTGTTTGCGAGTACATCGTCCCAGCTAAACGTAACGCTGGTCGAATCGACGGCGTTTGCCGTAAAGCCCGTCACGGCCGGCGCGTCGGGCATCTCGACGTCCTTAACGTCATAGCCCACGATCCAGAACTGGTCGGTGTCCTTGGTGCCGAGCTTGTCGCCCGAGTCTGCCTCGAACTTGTCGACATCCACCGCGTTGACGCCCAGACGCCACACAAAACCGTACTTGCCCTGCGCGGCCTCGGGCAGGTTGTCGACGGTGCCGCCGTATTCGGTCGATTCACTCGAGGAGTTACCCGTAGTAAAGCCGGCGTTGGCACCAAAGCACAGACCGCCAAACAACTCGTGCTTTGCGAGCTTCGCGCCCATGACAACGCTGCCGTTCAGCGTCAAGCCGAGCTCGAGCTCCTGCTCCTTGCCCTCCTCGACTTCGATGGTCTGCTCAATGCTCGCCCCCGACTGCGCGGCGGCGCCGTTAAACCCATCGTGCGTGTAGGCGCGCGTTACGCCAGGCTTGCCCAGGCCAAAGGAATCCCCAACGGGAGTCTCGCCGTTGAGCGTCGTTTGATAGGTTCCGGGTTCTCCCGACCGGTTGGTCAAAAAGTAGCTGAGCGGCGTCATATTGTGCTGTTTGGCAATGCGGTCATAGGCCTCGACATTAACGACCGAGGTCTGCGCGCCGAGCGACACGGGCGCCGCCATCACGCCCTTGCCACCAGTTTCCTCATTTTCGATCTCATACTCGTAATAGACCATCGGAATCGTGTAGAGCACGGCCTTGTCACCCTCGCCGGCATGCGACTCATAGCTTACGCTTGCGCTGACCGTGCGCTCGCTCCGGTAGTCATAGCATCCCTCGGCGGCAAAATCGACTGAAGCATTCATCGCGACCAGGGGCGGACCGGTCTGCACCTCGACGGCAACGCCCAACTCGGCGCCAATGGTATAGCCCTGGGATGTCCCCGTGCCCTTTTCCTCTCCGTATGACGTGCCGCCCAACACCAGATAGCCGTATGCCTGCTCCAGATCCTCAACATAGGGCGCATCCTGCAGCACGGCAAGCACGCGCGGGTTGGTATAGACCTTGTAGCGGTCCTTGTACGTGATCTTGACGCTGTCGTTGTCGACATCGGGCAGCGAGAGCGAGATAAATGTGCCGTAGGTAGTGCCGCGACGGTTGCTCTCGCTAATCACCTGCTCCTCGCCGCGGCGCACCTTTCCGTTCTCGTCGAGCGAAAAATGCGAGGCGGTCATCCAATAGTAGTCATCGTTCTTGCGCAGGTCCTCGTCGCGGTGCTTGCCCACCACGGCGATAAAGCTCTCGTTATAGCGGTCCGAACCCGAGACGCTGCCCGCCTTGACGTCGCTGATCCACACCTGCTCTATACCCTTGTGGTCATGCTTGTTGCTGCTGTTGTGTTGCTGACCGCTCATGCTCATGGTTCCGACCATGGACCCCAAGCCCTGAGCCCCGCTCTGTGCCGTGCTGCAGGCAAAGTCGCGGAACACATCGCCGCCCACGAGCACCTCGTCGACCGCCAGCTGCTCGGACAGGCCGTCAAGATTGGCAGTGGCAAGGGCAATAGGCGCCAAGGTGCACGGATAGCGCTTATCCTGAGCGCTATCCTTCCATGCGCTGTTGGGCACATGCATCAGCCCATAGGAGGCGAGGAGCCCGTCTCTGTATTCCTTGCAATCGGAAAGCTTGAACTCGCCAGACTCCGAGTCAAAATACGCGTAGCGGTACAGCGCGCCGCACAGCCCCTTGCTGCCGTCAGAAGCGCCGTAATCAAAAGCGCTGCGTTGCCAGTCATAGCCCGCAAGAATAAGGCCCGTGACGGTTTCACCCGTCTTCTTTCCTTCTTCATCGTAGGCGGCAAACGTGCCGAACGTCGCATTCGCAGCGACCATGGTCTTGCCGTTCGCGGAGAGGGAGATTGCGCCCGCGTCGCCCAGAGCATCGACATGGACGAGCGCACCCTTGGATGCATCCCACGAAAACAGCTCGCAATGCGTCGACTTATCAATATTCTTCTTGCCGTAGGGTGCCGAGACCACGATGGCGAGGTCATCGCAAAAATCGCGATCGAGGTCGCCGGCCGCTAGCGAAACGACAGGAGCTGACTGAAGCTGCGTCCAGGAGTCGTTCCCGCCCTTGTTGTGCGTGGTGTAGTCCGCGGCGTTACCGGCATCGATCTTGACGACGCTTTGCTTCCAGTTGCCGCCCTCCAAGTCATACATGTCGACTACAGCCTTGCGCACGCCGTTCTCGTCGACATAGCAGCCCGCGTAGACAAAAAGCTCGTCGACGCCGTCGCAATCGACATCGCCCGCCTCGACATCAAAGACGGCGTCGTGCTCTTGCAGGTAACCGGCATCCAGGTACTTAAAACGGCCTTCGTACATCATATTAGTGTTGACCGTCACCGGCAGGTGTGTGTCGAGAGTGCGCGTACGCCCGTTGCTAAACGAGTAGAGGACCAGCTCAACCTTTCCGGCGTATGACTTGCCGTCAATCGTCGTGGAGGAACTGTCGCCGTAGGCACGGAGCTCGGCAACGCGGCTCTTTTTGCCCGTGCTGGCGTCGCTGCAGAACTCAACACTCGTGGCGTGAATGCCCGAGAAACCGTTGTTGTCGTTGGCGAGTACTGTTGAGGACTCATTGTTGCTTAGGTACGACCAGGTGCCGCCACCGTAGTCGCTATGCTTGTAGAGATCGCTGTTCGTATCGAAGTTGTTGACGTTTTGCCAGAACTTTGCGGCGCCCCACACACTTCCATAGCCATCGGTGAGTTTGCTGCTGCCGCCAATGTCACCGCGCTCGACGTTCTCGAGCTTGTCGCGCAGAGTGTAGCGATTGCCATGGCTACCGTTAACTGCCATATAGACCTCGCTGCGCGTGGCAAACGTCGTGGGAGTGGTGGTGGAGTAGGGGCCAACGGTATCGGCCGGAATGTCCTCGCTCGTGCCCAGGCCCAGGTCGCTATAGTCCTGCTCGGTCATATCGGTGATCTCAGGCGTGTCGGCCGCCTGGGCGACGTTGGGAGCCGCCGTGAAACAGACGACACTCGTTGCAATCAACGCAGCAAGCGCCGCCGTCCCGGCAAGCGGGATTTTCGACAACCGGCAAATGTGGGGGTGTGGAACGTGCATGGGGGACCTCGCTTTACTCGAATGGAGCGGCTCATTCCACGAATAGTACGTCCGATGCCCAGTTCCACGTGTCTCATTTCCGCCAACGGCGTGTCTCATTTTTGAGAATCCGAGATGCCGCGGAGATCTTATCCCAGCTCAAAGGCCATTTCTGGGATGTATTTTCCGTCGAGTGCCTCATCGGGAAACTGCATCCCATTTCAAGCGTCGATTCTGGGACGCACTTTCCCCTTAGACCCTCAACCGGAAACCGCATCCCACTTTGGGCGCAAATTTCGGGACGCAATTTCCCGTTGGCGCGCCTTTGGGAAAGCGTGTCCCACTTCGAACGCCCAGAGTGGGACGCACTTTCCGCAAAGCACCTCAACGGGAAACTGCGTCCCATTCCAAAGGCAAATTCCGGGACGCATTTTCCGAAAGCCTGCCCATCCGGAAAGCCCGTCCCACTTTGGACGCATCCGGGCACGGAACCATCGACCTATCAGGCCTCCCATCAATAAAGAGGCGTCCTCCCAGACGGCGGGGCACGAAGTTCATCGCGAGTTCCGCACGCAAAGAAGGCCACTTAATGTGGCCTTCGTCTTGCGCAGGACTGTAGAGCAGGGAACTTCGTGCCCCGACACCCGGGAGGACGTTACATTTAGAAAGATGGACCGACCGCCGTCAGCGATGGGAGCTACTCCCCCAGCACGGCCTTCTTGGCGGCGGCGGACATGTCCTCGAGGTCTTCTTTGGTGGGGTGATCCTTTGCGGCAACCCAGTTGTCGAGCAGCATCTTAAAACGGGCATTGTCGGGATCTTGCTCGAGCATGGCCTCGTAACGCTGCTTGACCGCGGGGCCCATCTTGCCCTGGCACATCGCCCAGCCCGCAAGCTCGGCATCCTCTGCCAAATTGGACGACACGCGATCGATAATCTGCTGATAATAGCTCTGATCGGCACCAAAGCCGCAGGTACCAAAGAGGAAAACGCGCTTGCCGTGTAGGGCGGAGAGCAACGCCGCGACCGAAGGCGTGCATGCGCCCTTGTCGCACCAAAAACCGACGAGCACGGTATCGGCCGCGCAAGCCCCCTGCGCTTCGCGCGCGACCTGCTCGGCATCCGCATCGTCGCTCAACGCCGCGGCATGGACAAACTCAACGCCCGCAGCCTGCAGGGCGCGCTTGATCGCGCCCGAAACCATCCTGGTATTACCGCTCTTGCTGTTAACCACCAAAGAGCATGTCATAGTCACGTTGCCTCGTTTCCCCCAAAACTAAAGCCACTAATGCAATTTATTAGATGAATATCTTAGTACTAACGTGACAGATGTAAACCACCGTCTGCCGATTGGCGACGCAGGCGACATCAATGGACAAAAACGCCCGCAGCGCAAGCCCCGAAATCTATAAGCTTTGAGACAGCTAAGCTGCCCTATGCCCCGAATCGATGACAACCGTCACCACAAATACCCGCCAATCGTCACCATAGTTCGTAATCAATCGTCACCACAGATTACCGTCAATCGTCACCACGCAGCTGGTAAAATACATAATCAAGGCAAGTTGAGAAGGTGACGGTATGGATAGGTATGTAGACAGATGCATCGACAAGGCAATCAGGCATAATCTCGATATCTTCGGTGCGGTTCTCATTCAAGGCCCGAAGTGGTGCGGAAAGACCACTACGGCCAGACGTTTTGCCAAATCATCCTTGTCTCTTTCCGATCCGGCTGGAAATTTTTCCGCTCTCCAGTTGGCTCGGATCGACCCAGCGCAGGCAATAGCAGGACCGTCGCCTAGACTCATCGACGAATGGCAGGAAGAACCAAAACTATGGGATGCCATACGTTTCGAGTGTGACGCAAGACAGGGAGAATCCGGACAGTTTATTCTTACGGGCTCAGCAACGCCGCAAGATTCGAAGCAGCCAATGCATAGCGGCGTTGGGCGAATAGCTAGATTGCGAATGGATACCATGACGCTGTTTGAGCTCGGCGTTTCTTCGGGCGCGGCTTCGATTAGAGCGCTGCTCTCCGGCCCTGTCTCTTATACACATCTCCGAGCCCACG
>URWS01000044.1 GCA_900551605.1 uncultured Collinsella sp.
CGTGGGCTCGGAGATGTGTATAAGAGACAGGAGTCGGGCCGCGCGGTGGCCGCCGACGGCACCGAGCTCACGTGCGGCTTGGTCCCGCTTGCCGGCGACGTGCGCTTCCATGCCGTGGACTTTTCCTACGTGCCGGGCGCCCGCGTGCTCACGGACCTCAACCTGTTTGCCAAGCCGGGGCAAAAGATTGCGTTTGTGGGCTCCACGGGCGCCGGCAAGACGACCATTACCAACCTCATCAACCGCTTCTACGAGGTCGATGACGGCGAGATCGCGTACGACGGCATCGACGTCAAGCACATTGCCAAGGCCAGCCTGCGCGGGTCGCTCGGCATTGTGCTGCAGGACACGCACCTGTTTAGCGGCACCATTGCGCAGAACATCCGCTTTGGCAAGCTCGACGCGACCGACGAGGAGGTGCGCGCCGCTGCCGAGGCCGCCTGCGCCGACTCGTTTATCCGCCGCCTGCCGCGGGGCTACGACACACCGGTCACGGCCGACGGCGCCAACCTGTCGCAGGGTCAGCGTCAGCTGCTCGCCATCGCGCGCGTGGCCGTCGCCGATCCGCCGGTGCTCATCCTGGACGAGGCCACGAGTTCCATCGACACGCGTACCGAAAAGCTCATCGAGCGCGGTATGGACCGCATCATGCGCGGACGCACCACCTTTATGATCGCGCATCGCCTGTCCACCGTCCGCGATGCCGACGCCATCATGGTCCTCGAACACGGCCGCATCATCGAGCGCGGCACGCACGAAGAGCTGCTCGCCCAGCACGGCGAGTACTGGCAGCTGGCGCATGGCTTAAAAGAGCTGGATTAACCCGTTCGAGCACGATGCTTTGATCCCTCCGTGCCCCTCACCTCGACTCAAACCATCACAACATTCGACGTTTTTTGCCAAAAACGGGAAAAGCATCGAATGTTGTGATGGTTTTTCTGCCACTCGACCGGGTGGAATCGCTTTCTTGCGCACGAAGGTGTGCGGACCCGTGGGCAGGGGAATAAGGTTGGTTATCCGACTCCATTGGAGGGCTCATGGACCTGCCGATCGTCCTGTCCCATAAGACTGCCTGGCTGTACCACAACGTGGCGCGCCCGTCCGAGCCGCTCTCGCGAGCAAGCAGCCTATACGATGAGGACTCGCTTGCTAACGAGGCGGAGCCGACCGCGAGCCTGCCCAAATTGGGACTCGATGCCAAGGGGCTGAGGGCTTCAACGGCAGTTGGGATCGTTACCGACTATCTGGTCTCACTTGGTATTCCACGAGAAGAGCTCGATCATATCGACACGCTCGTCAACTTCGATTTTGAGCGCTCGACGCCGGCTGGATTTAGGTGCCACGTGTTTGGAGCGCCGGTACCTCCAGGCCATCTTATCGAGGTGGCAGAGGGCCTTCTAGTGGTTGATGAGGCCATGTGCTTTGTCCAGGCGGGCTCGTGGATGAGCGAGTCCGAGCAGCTGGAATATGGCTACGAAATCTGTGCCCGATACCATTTGAATCATCTGTCGACAGGCGATTATATCGAGATGGGGCAGAGGTATACCGTTGCCGACTTGATTGCTTATTGCAATGAGAACCGATCTCGTCAGGGGGCTATACGCGCGGCCGCTGTGCTCAAGCGCGTGCACGATGGCGCGCGGTCGCCCATGGAGACGGCCACCGCAATCATGGTCGTAGCAAAACGTTCCCAGGGCGGGCTGGGATACGCCAAGATCGAGCTCAACCATCGGGTCGATGTTCCCAACGAGTTCAAGTATCTCGCAAAGGCCGGGTATTTCGAGATTGACGTATATGCGCCTGCAAGCGGTACAGGGATTGAATACAACGGTTCGGACCATCTTGATAAACAGCGCAGCGCGTCGGATGCGGAGCGTATGACCGTGCTGAGTGCGCTGGGCTTTAGGATGATCGTCCTCACCGGGACTCAGTTTGCCCACCAGCTGCAATTGCATCGGGCGATGAACGCCATCGCACTTGCGATGGGCCTTAAGTGCGACCGAAGCGAAGCGTTTCAGAAGCGGCAGAACGACCTGCGAGAATTCGTGATTCGTCACTGGGACGGTGGCCTTTAGGGGTGCTTTGGTCCTTCTACGGGGTACCGTGGGCAGGCAAACCATCACAACATTCGACGTTTTTCGCCAAAATCGGGAAAAGCATCGAATGTTGTGATGGTCTGTGTTGAGGATGGGCTTGGAAAGTCCGTTTTGCTCGAAGCGACCTGTCCTGTCGTACGGGTGTCGGCATGATTCTCTCGTGGGGTATTATGTTTTCCAAAGAATAAAACGCCGCGTGAGGGGAGGCTGCGTGGACGGGCGCGTGCAACATGATGGTTTTGGCCGCGATATCAACTACCTGCGCATTGCCGTAACTGACAAATGCAATTTCCGTTGCATTTACTGCATGCCCGCCGACGGCGTGGCCCCGCGTGCGCACGATGAACTCCTCAGTGCCGAGGAAATTGCCCGCTTTGTGCGCCTGGTGGCGGGGGAGGGCATCCGCCGCGTGCGCCTGACGGGTGGCGAGCCGCTGGTCAGCCGCCGCATCATCCCGCTCATCCGCGACATTCGCGCGATTCCGCAGATCCAGGACATCTCGCTTACCACCAACGGCGCCCTGTTGCCCCAACTGGCACCACAGCTCAAAGATGCGGGGCTCGATCGCGTTAACATTTCGCTCGACACCCTCGACCCCGCGATGTTTGGCAAGATTACGCGCCTGGGTCGGCTCGAGCAAACCATGGCCGGCATCGATGCGGCGCTGGCCTGGGGCTTTGAGCCAGTTAAGCTTAACTGCGTGGTCGTGCGTCGACTCAACCAGGACGTGGCGGCCCTTGCGCGCCTGACTGTCGACCGTCCCATTCACCTGCGGTTTATAGAGTACATGCCCATCGGCGACGAGCGCACGAGCTCGCATTGCGCCGTGGATCCGCATACGCCTGCGCTCAATCCCGAGCTGTGGGACGCGAGCGACACCATTCCGAGCGATGAGCTGCGGGCGCGCATCGATGCCGCGGCGACGGCGGCGGGTCTGGGTGAGCTCGAGCCGCTCGACATGAGCGACACCCCCGCCGGCGCTGGTCCCGCGCGCTATTGGCGCTTTTCGGGTGCGGCGGGCACGGTCGGATTCATCAGCGCCATGTCCAACCATTTTTGTGCGAGCTGCAACCGTTTGCGCCTGACGGCCGACGGCAATGTGCGCCCGTGCCTGTTTAGCGATGCCGAGTATTCGGTGCGCGAGGCGCTGCGTTGCGGTGATGATATGCAGGTACTTTCGATTTGGCGCGACGCCGTGTCCCACAAACCGCAGGAACACGCGATAATTGAGGGCACGCAACGATTTATGTCCCAAATCGGAGGATGATCATATGGCCAAGAGCAGGTACGCCGATGCCACCAAGGCCGCTCGCAGGGCCGCGATGTCTGCCCGTAACGTCACGGCGAATGCCAAAGCCGCTGCGGCATCCGCGCAGGGCGCAACGACGTCCACTGGCAATGCTGCCGAGCCGCTCGCCCGCGATGCCCGCCGCGACGAGCTCACGCACGTGGACGCCAAGGGCGAGGTTCGCATGGTCGACGTTTCCGACAAGGCCGAGACCCACCGCATCGCCATCGCCGAGGGCACCATCCTCATGCATCCCCAGACGCAAGCCATGGTGCTGCAGGACCGTGCCAAAAAGGGCGACGTGCTTGCCTGCGCGCGCGTGGCAGGCATTATGGCCATCAAGCGCACGAGCGACATCATTCCCATGTGCCATCCGCTGCTCATCACCAAGAGCAAGTGCGATATCGAGCCCATTGCGGCAGCGGGAACGCCTGTCGAGGATGTGCCCGAGGGTTGGGCGCCGGCGCGTGCGGACGGACAGGTTGGCTTTCATGTGCTGGTCACGGCAGGCGTGACGGGCAAAACCGGCATCGAGATGGAGGCACTGACCGGTGCGAGTGCCGCGTGCCTGACCATCTACGACATGTGCAAGGCGGTCGACCGTGGCATGGAGATCGTCGACGTTCGCCTGTTGCACAAGGAGGGCGGCCGTTCGGGCGTGTGGGATCGCGTCGAGCGCCAGGCTGCTGCTGTTGAGGCTGCTGCTGCCGACGGCGCCGCGCCCGTTACCGTGCCCGTCGCCGTTGCGTCCGCGGCGCCCGCCCCGGCGGTCCCCGCAATCGCGTTTATCGGCTACCAAAACTCGGGCAAGACTACGCTCGTCGAGAAGGTTATCGCCGAGCTCACTCGCCGTGGCCTGCGCGTGGGTTCGCTCAAACACCACGGACATCATGGCTTTGATATCGACGTGCCCGCCAAGGACACCTGGCGCCATCACCAGGCAGGCTCCAAGCACGTGGGCCTCATTTGCGCCACGCGCTGGGCGGAGTACGCCGACACGCGTGAGGAGGACGAGATGCCGGCGCGCGAGCTGCTGTCACGCTACAACGACGTCGACGTGGTGATCATCGAGGGCTACAAGACCGAGGGCTTCGACAACATCGTGGTCGCGCGCTCCGGTGTCGACCGTCTGCGCGGCAAGAGTTCGCTCGATCTGGTCGACGGCCGCACGCTGGCCCTCGCCTGCAACGAGGCTCTGGCACGCCAAGCCTTCGACGCCGGCTTCGCGACCCGAGCCATCAACATCAACGACGCCCGAGCCATCTGCGACCTGATCCAAGACCATCTTCAGGCTTGACGCTGCGCCGCCATAACATAGACCTGCCAAAAAGGGACAGGTTTATTTTGGCAGGTTTTATCTGGGCAAACATCAATTCCACCACAAAGGGGCCAGGCACCTTTGTGGTGGTTTTTGCTTTGGTAGATCTTTGGGACATGCCTTAAAATCTACCAAGTAGTTCGTGCTGGCAAAAACGGAGAGAAGAGTCCCGATGCGTCCTTAACGTTGCATACGGAAAGATTGAGTCGATGGTCGGCGGTCAATGCCCGCGGCCCGTATTCGTATGCAATAAGGAGCGCCCATGTCCCTATCTCTAATCTCAAAATCCCAACCATCGCTGTCCGCGCAGGCAAAGCGCCTGGTGGCGATGCGGTTTCTCATCTACACCGGCTTCCAGACCAGCTACTTTATCGGCGTTATCGGAACGCTCACCTATGCGGATGGCGCTTCGGTCGTCGCGACGTCGCTGGCCGTTCTGTTTATGAACGTTTTCGTAATCCTGGGATCCTTTGCGGGTGGCGCGGCGCTCGACGCCTGGGGCCCGCGCCGCCATTTTATGCTGAGCATCGTCGGCACGCTGGCAACGGGCGTGGCAATCATCGCCTTTGGCAGCGCGACCGGAACGGTCCTTGCCGGCGCGGTACTCTTGGGCTTTGTAATGGGGTTCGCCCAGCCCATCGCCACGTCCTATCCGGCCTACCTCACCGACGACCCCGTCGAGCTCAAAGACATCAACTCCGCCATCACCATGTTCTCCAACGTGAGCATTATCGTCGGGCCCACGCTGGGCGGCTTTGCCGCGGCGGCCGCATCGTCGCGCGCGGTGTTTGTGCTCATGATGCTGTTCACCCTGCTGGCTCTTATCGCCGGCTGGGGGTTTAAGTCACGGGAAGGTCGCGTCGCCGGGTGCGCAAGCCAAAGCCCCAACCCCAGCACGTCCGCTCGCGTCACCTTCGCAGCCAGCATCAAGACGGTCTTCACCAACAGCGTCCTCGCCCTGCTCTTCTGCATCATCTTCCTTTCGAACTTTGGCTACGGCGCCTTCGACCCGCTGGAGTCGTTCTTCTATCGCGACGTCCTGCACGTCGGCGTCGAGTGGATGGGCTGGCTCTCGTCAGCCTGCGGTGTGGGCGCGGTGCTGGGCGCCGTGGTCGCGCTCCGCATGCCGCCGCGCTTCGTCAGCCTTAAAACGTTGCTCGTGGCGCTTATGTCCGTAGGCCTGGGAAGCCTGCTCTATGTGGGCACGCCGTACGTGGGCGTGGCGCTCATCGGCCAGATCGCCCTGGGCGTGGCCTGGGGCGTCGTCAACCCGCTCCATAACACTATTGTGCAAACGACGGCCCCGCTCGAGCAGCTCGGCCGCGTTAACTCGGTCATGGGCTTTGGCAACATGTTCGCCGGCGTGGCCCCGCTGGCGATTGCCCCGTGGCTGGCAGCAACATTTGGCGTGCAACAGACACTCGTAGGCGCGGGCCTGGTTGTAACGGCAGTTCCCGCGGCGCTGCTGCTGTTTGGACGCAAGTATTTTGATCGTGCTGCAGAACGGTAAGAAACCGTCACAACATTTGATGAAAATCGCGATTTTGCCGAAAAACGTCGAATGTTGTGATGGATTGTGCTGAGGCCCGAGCACCACAAGCCGCCACAAAGGGGTCAGGCACCTTTGTGGCGGTCGGGCTCCAACGACCCGCGCCTTGGTATACCATGTATTCCATTTCCGATCACTTCCCACACCGCCACGCTACCCAGAAAGGGCCCCATGGACGCCACCTTCAGCCACATTAAAGCCGTGTTCTGCGATATCGACGGCACGCTGCTCACGAGCGAGCACACGGTGTCCCCGCGCACTGTGGCCGCGATCCGCGCCCTGCGCGAGCGTGGCGTGCTGTTTGGCCTGTGCACCGGGCGCGACGCCCACGCGACCGAGGCTATGTATGAGCTCTGGGGCATCGACGGCCTGGTAGACGTGATGGTGGGCTGTGGCGGCGCCGAGGTCATCGACCGTGCGCACGACATCAACGAGCTGAGCTATCCGCTGCCGGGCGAGACCATCGCGCGCATCTGCGAGCACATGGCAGATCTGCCGGCAACGCCCGTTTGCCCTCGGGACGGCGTGCTCTATGTGCCCGAGAGCAATGCGTGCGTCGAGCACCTGTCGCGTGTCGACGGCGTTCCCTACAAGGTGGTCGACTTTGCCGAGTTTTTGCGCGAGCCGCAGCCCAAGGTGATGTTTACCATGGCGCCCGAGGTAATGCCGCGGGCGATTGAGCGGGCGTCGACGTTTGCCGATGGCACTGTTAAGGCGGCAGCCCTACAGACCACGCAGCGGCTCTACGAGTTCATGGATCCGCACGTGTCCAAGACGCGCGGCCTTGTGCGCGTGGCGGAGCTCAACGACATGGAGCTCCAGGACATCTGCGTGTTTGGCGATGCCGACAACGACACCTGCATGGTGGCCGACGCCGGCGTGGGCGTGGCCATGGCAAATGGTAGCGATGCCACCCGTGCCGCCGCCGATTTTGTAACCGCCAGCAACGACAAAGACGGCATCGCGATCTTTATCGAGGAATATCTGCTGTAGCGCTGGGGGAGAACCACCGCAAAGGGGACAGGCTCCTTTGCGGTGGCCTCAGGCGATTTGGGCGAATTGATGCCTAAAATCTGTGCGAAAATTCAAATATTGTTGTCTGAACATCATGCTTCCAACTGCCGATGGGTTAAAGATATTCCCATCAACTTGGTAGTCTATTCCTCCCGGTTAATGATCTACCGTTCACAGGACGCATGCTCTTGAGCAAAATGTTGTGCAAATAAACAAAATGCTATTAAAAAAATGATAACTAGCTTAATTACCAGTAGAAATAGATATTTCATAGCGAATAAACGAAGGTAAATCCGAGCAAATGTCAAGAGAATTGAGAATTCGCTACAAAACTATCGATATTTTTGCTTAAATGTTCAAACAATCGTTATAACATGTACTACAAGCGTGCGCAATTACAGATTGCGCAAATACGTTTGATAGTGAAAGAGCAAGATCGCGGTCTCTTGGGGAGGAGACATCGATGAAAGCGAATTCAGAAAAAACTAAGCAGAGTAAAAAAGCGACGCGCCGTGTACTGGCAGGCGTTTTGTGCGGAGCCTCCGTGTTGAGCCTGGTACTGTCGCTCGTCATGCCTCCGATCTCGCAGGCCATTGCCAACGATGCCCAGACGGTTCCTGCCGAGGAAACTGTGATGGGGGGGGGTTCCTCAAGTGAGTCTACTGGTGTAGACAACACTACCAACGGGGATACCGAAAACCAGAATAGCGACGAGGTCGACGGCGGCGAGGCCGACTCTTCAAATGGTGTTGAGCAGGGTCAGTCTGAGGATCAGCCTGAGGGCGAGTTGCAGGTCGAAGACGGCGAGTCGTCGGATGACGGCGCCGTTATGGCAGCTGCGGAAGGTGGGCAAACCGAAGCGGCGCTCGTCGAGATAAATAGCGCTGACGATTTGAAAAACAAGTTGGAGAATGCAAGCGGTGTCGCTAGCTTCAAGCTTATGAATGATGTCGATACCGGCGGGACAATCCAGCTTGGCAAGGACGGCAGCAAGATCACGCTGGATCTAAACGGTCACAAAATTAAACACGAGAGCTCGAGCCAGCCCCTGTTCAACATTACGGGGGGCGCGACGTTAACCGTCATGGATAGTCAGCAAGCTGAAGTGGATGATCCAACGGGCGACAAATATGTATGCTCCGACAACACATTTAGCAAAAATGGCAACCTTGCCTCTGTGGCCCCTGATGAGACTTCTAATATTCCTACAAATCTCACCTACTATGTAACCGGATCGTCCGTAAATCCAGATGGCATTAGCACTACCGAGGCTCTTTATAAACATGAAGCTACCATCGGCGGCGCCATCGTGGCGTGCAATAGTAACG
>URWS01000045.1 GCA_900551605.1 uncultured Collinsella sp.
AGGCAACGCAAGCGCCCATGGTGGGGAACATGCCGGCAAACGCGGTCCACAGGCTCGGGTCGGTCTCGCCCGCGTCGGCGACGGACAGCAGCGAGCCGGCGGTGGCGACGACGTTCTCCTTGGCGACGAGGCCTGAAACGGTCAGCGCGGTTGCCTGCCAGGTGCTAAAGCCGAGCGGGGCAAAAATCCAAGCGACCAGGTTGCCCAGCATGGCAAGCACGGAGTAGTCCATGAACTCCTCGGGGATGCCCTCCATAGCAGGCAGGAAGCCAAAGGAACCGTTGTAGCTACCAAAGTTGGACAGGAACCAAACCACGACAGTGGACGCGAAGATGACCGTGCCGGCCTTCTTGATAAAGGCCCAGCAGCGCTCCCACACGTGCAGCGCCCAAGAGCGGATCGCCGGGAAGTGGTAGGCGGGAAGCTCCATAACGAACGGCGTCGGGCGACCGGCGAAGAGCTTGGTCTTCTTGAGCATAAGGCCCGAGGCGATGACGGCAAAGACGCCCAGGAAGTAGAAGAGCGGGCTGATCCACGCCGCGGTGGTGGAAGAGTCGCCGATGATGGAACCCATGAGCAGGGCGATGATCGGCAGCTTAGCGCCGCAGGGGATGAACGTGGTAGTCATGACCGTCATGCGGCGGTCCTTCTCGTTCTCGATGGTCTTGGTAGCCATGACGCCGGGGACGCCGCAGCCCGAAGACACGAGCATGGGGATGAACGACTTACCGGACAGGCCAAAGCGGCGGAACACGCGGTCCATGATGAAGGCAACGCGGGCCATGTAGCCGCAGTCCTCCAGGAAGGACAGCATGACGAACAGCAGGAACATCTGCGGGACGAAGCCGAAGATAGCGCCCAGGCCGCCGACGATACCGTCGCAGACCAGCGAATCGACCAGACCACCGTCCTCGGTGCCACCCGCCACGAGGGCATCGTGCACCATGGTGGTAATGCCGGGAACATAGGGGCCGTACTGTGCCGGGTCGACCGAGTCGGCATTGTCGCCCGCAGCCTCGACGGCTGCGTCGTAGGCATCGCGGCCCTGACCGAGCACGTACCAACCGTCGGTACCGAAGAGCTGGTCGTTGGTGAAGTCGGTCACCGTGCCGCCCAGAGTGGAAACGGCGATGTAGTACACGCAGAACATGATGACGACAAAGATCGGCAGGCCCAGAATACGGTTGGTAACCACGCGGTCGATCTTCTCGGAGGTGCTCATCTTGGCCGGGGCCTTGGTGAGGCACTCGTCGATGATGTGCGCGATCACGCCGTAGCGCTCACCGGTGATGATGGACTCGGCGTCGTCATCGCAATCCTGCTCGCACTGGGCGACCAGCTGCTCTACGCGAGCAGCCTTCTCCTTAGTGAGGTTGATAAGCTTGCAGGCGTCCGCGTCGCGCTCAAACAGCTTGACAGCGTAGTAGCGGCGCTTGTTGGCGGGAACGCTCGCCGGAAGGTTGTTCTCGATGTGGTCCAGAACGTCCTCGATGGAGGAGTCGAACTTGTGCTCCGGCACCTGGCCCTTGGAAGCGGCGGACTTCTTAACCTGCTCGAACAGCTCCTTGATACCCTTGTTCTTAAGAGCCGAGATCATCATGACCGGGCAGCCGAGCTTCTTGGACAGCTTGTCGGTGTCGATCTTGGCACCGTTCTTCTCGACCAAGTCGGCCATGTTGAGGGCAACGACCACGGGCAGGCCGGTCTCGATAACCTGAAGCGCCAGGTACAGGTTGCGCTCGAGGTTGGTGGCATCGACGACTTGGACGACAACATCGGGCTCGCCGCTCATGAGGTAGTCGCGTGAGCACTGCTCCTCGGGGCTGTAGGGGGAAAGCGAGTAGATGCCAGGGAGGTCCGTGATGGTAACGTTCTTGTCGCTTAGGAGCTTGGCTTCCTTTTTCTCAACCGTGACGCCGGGCCAGTTGCCAACGTAGCCGTTGGCGCCGGTGATCAGGTTGAAAAGCGTGGTCTTGCCGCAGTTGGGGTTACCCGCCAGCGCGACATGGATCTGAGAATCCGCCATTCAATCCTTCTTCCTTGTGTGCCTGCGCTGCTTTCTCCGCGCAGGCTGGATAATGTGCTTCAAAGTTGCTGCATTAAGTTAGAAATACCTAACTTTACCTGCAGAAATATACGCCGCGAGCCCTTACTGGACCTCGACGACGGCCGCCTCCTCCTTGCGGATGGAAAGCTCGTAGCCGCGTACGTTGATCTCGACCGGATCACCGAGCGGTGCAACCTTCACAACCTTGAACGAAGTGCCCTTGATGAGCCCCAGGTCCATAAGGTGGCGGCGAAGCGCGCCCTCACCGTGAAGCTTGACGATGGTGGAGCTCTCGCCCACCTTAACGTCACCCAACGTCTTCATTTACTTGTCCCCCTTTCAGTACTTGCAAAAATACCGTCGTCTAGGCGACGGTCATGATGTGCATGGCCACTTTGGAATCGATACCAAAGCGGGCACCCAGCACGGTAACGATGATGTTGGCGCCACTCGAGCTCACCACGTGGATTTCGTTGCCCTCGACAAAGCCGAGGTCCTTGAGGTGGTGCTTCATATCCTCATTGCCCTTTACACGAGACACGCGCACGGTTTCGCCCGCTTTTACCATCGAAAGCGGCATTGCCGGCATCTGCGGTCCGCAAGACATGAGTGGCTCCTAACGTCAGTTCGTCCTCAACATCGACGCGGTAAAAGTTAACCACGCCTATGTTCGCTATAGTAAACTAACACGTGGTTAACTTTTTGGAAAGGGTCCCCATTCAGATTTCAAAAAAGTTTCCTATACGAAACAAAGGCACCGCAAAGACCGTCTCTTTGCAGTGCCTATTGATACCAATTTATGTGACAGAGGGGACTGCCCCTTTGTCACATTGTTGAGGTTAAAGCGAGAGGTTTCTGATCGACGTGACGCAGGAGGCCTCATCCACGCCCGAAACGCGGAACACGACGTCTTCGCCACATTCGCCGCAGAGTGCCATGAGCCCTATAACGTCGCGGCCATCCGTGTGGCGATCGCCGATACTGACTGACACGTCGCTACGATGCTTGGCAATGATGTCATAGAGCAGCGCAACCGGGCGGGCATGTAATCCCAACGGATCTTTAATCGTCTTTGTAAACTCGACCATGTCCCCTCCCGCGGCATCGCACATTCGGCCAGCAAACCCAGCCACGTGGTAGTTATTGTACGTTACCGGCGCACCCCCGTCCCATAAAAAACGAGGGAAGGCACACGTCCTTCCCTCGTTACAGGCAATATGTAGCCGCTTGCCTACATCAGGCGCAGGCTGACGTCCTTGAGCTGGGCGCCGCTAACGGCACTCGGGGCGCCCGACATAAGGTCGGAGCCGCTGGCCGTCTTGGGGAACGCCATGACGTCGCGGATGGAGTCGGAACCGGTGAGCAGCATGCACACGCGGTCCAGGCCCAGAGCGAAACCGCCCATCGGGGGCGCACCAAACTTGAGGGCCTCCATGAGGAAGCCGAACTGAGACTCGGCGCGCTCCTCGGTAAAGCCCAGGAGCTTGAGCATGGACATCTGCATCTCGGCGTTGTGGATACGCATACCGCCGCCACCGGCCTCAAAGCCGTCCATGACAAAGTCGTAGGTGCAAGAACCTGCTGCCAACGGGTCGGCCTCGATCTTGGCGATGTCGGTCTCGGTCGGCAGAGTGAACGGCTGGTGCTCGGCTGCATAGGCCTTGCGGTCCTCGTCCCAGTGGAACAGCGGGAAGTTGACAACCCACAGGAAGTCGTGGCCCTCGCGCTTGATCTCGAGTGCGTTGGCCATGTGAGAACGCATGCCACCCAGGATCTCGTCAGAGAGCAAACGCGGGCCGGCGGCGAACATCACAAGATCGCCGGGCTCGACGTCCATGCGCTCGCGCAGGGCAGCCATCTCCTCGTCCGAGAAGAACTTGACGATGGGGCTGTTGATGGAGCCGTCCTCGCGGAAAGCGATCCAGGCCAGACCCTTGGCGCCAAACGTGGAGGCCACGCCGGCGAGCTTATCGATCTTGGCACGTGCCCAAGCACCGGCGCCCTTGGCGTTGATAGCCTTGACGACAGAGCCCTCCTCGTTTGCGGCGGTCGCAAAGACCTTGAACTTGGAGTTGGCAAAGATGTCGGTCAGGTCGACCAGGTGCATACCGTAGCGGGTATCGGGCTTGTCGGAGCCATAGGTATCCATGGCCTCCCAGTAGTTCATGCGACGCAGCGGCGTGGGCATCTCAACACCCATGCGACCGAAGGCATCGGACAGGACCTCTTCGAGCGCGCTCATGACATCGTTCTGGTCCACGAAGGACATCTCGATATCGACCTGGGTGAACTCGGGCTGACGGTCGGCACGCAGGTCCTCGTCGCGGAAGCACTTGGCAACCTGGTAGTAGCGCTCAACACCACCGACCATGAGCAGCTGCTTCAGGAGCTGCGGGGACTGCGGCAGGGCGTAGAAGTTGCCCGGCTGAATACGGCTGGGAACGATGAAGTCGCGGGCGCCCTCGGGCGTGGACTTGAACAGGGAGGGCGTCTCGACCTCCATGAACTCACGGTTGTGCAGCGCCTCGCGAATGGCAAAGGTAAAGTCGGAGCGCAGCTTGAGGTTAGCCATCATCTCGGGACGGCGGAGGTCCAGATAGCGATAGCGCAGACGGGTGTCCTCGCTGGTCTCGATGCCGTCCTCGATCTGGAACGGCGGAGTGACGGACGTGTTGAGCACCTCGGCATGGTCGGTCAGGACCTCGATCTCGCCGGTCGCGAGCTTGGTGTTGGTGGTCTCCTCGCCACGAGCGCGCACGACGCCGTGGATCTTGATGGGCCACTCGGGACGCATGGTCTCGGCGATCTTAAAGGCGTCGCCGTCGGAGTGCTCGGGGTCGAAGGTGAGCTGCGTGATGCCCTCGCGGTCGCGAAGGTCGCAGAAGATAAGGCCGCCGTGGTCACGGCGACGGCTCACCCAACCAGTGAGGGTGACCTCTTCGCCCACGTTCTCGAAGCGAAGCTCGCCGCAGGTACGGGTGTGCATGGAATGCTCATCGATGGGACGGGTCTGGCTCATACCAGTGATCCTCCTTTATGGATCTGTGCCGCCCCGTGTCGTTCCGGGCGGCGTCGTACAGATTTGCCCAGCCTGCGTAAACCGCGCAGCCGGACATGGCGTTCTATCTTATCGCACCCGCGTCGATGTGCCGCGGAAAAGTAGCTCATGCCCAAAGACTTGACGGAGACGAAACAATTGATGCGTCGCAGTGTCTGCCGACGCGCGCCACGTGCGACAATGTGCCCCAATACAACTGCACTCGGAAAGGCCCGCCATGACTGCACGCCTCATCGTTATGGATATCGACTCCACGCTCATCAACCAGGAGGTCATCGACCTGTTGGGCGAGGAAGCCGGCGTGGGCGAGCAAGTTGCGCGGATCACCGAACGCGCCATGCGCGGCGAGCTCGACTTTAAGCAGGCGCTCGAAGAGCGCGTGGGGCTGCTTGCCGGCTTGGACGAGAGCGTGTTCGAGCGCACCTTTGCGCGCGTGACGTTTACCCCCGGCGCGCTGGAGCTTGTGCGCTCGGCGCACAGCAAGGGATGGAAGGTCGGCGTCGTGAGCGGCGGCTTCCACGAGGTCGCCGACAAGATCGTGGCCGCCGCGGGCATCGACTTTTGCCTGGCTAACCGCCTGGAGGTCGTGGACGGCAAGCTCACCGGTAAGCTGGCGGCAGACATCGTGACCAAGGAGTCCAAGCTCATCCGGCTGCTGGATTGGGCGGTTGAGTGCGGTGTCGATATGGCCCATACCGTCGCGATCGGCGACGGCGCCAACGATATCCCCATGATTCAGGCCGCGGGCACCGGCATCGCGTTTTGCGCCAAGCCCAAGACGCGCGAGGCGGCCCCGTTTGCCATCGACGAGCGCAACCTGATGCTCGCGATGGACATCATCCTGCGCGACTAGCCACTTCGCCTCACAACTTCATCTAATCTGACATGTCAGATTTCCGAACAATTTTGCCCTAATGTTCGGAAATAACCCTCCGCGTGCTAAACTTTTAAGCGTCGAAGGGAACTTATATGGACAAACGCGATCTTGAGCAATTGCTAAGTAACGTGGCAGACGGAAGCGTTGCGCCGGCCGATGCCCTCACGCGCATCCAGACGGCTCCGACCGCCGATTTGGGCTTTGCGCAGCTCGATCTTTCGCGCGGGGTGCGCCAGGGAGCCGGCGAGGTTGTCTACGGTGCCGGTAAAACCGCCGAGCAGATTGCCGCCATTATCGAAGCACTGCGCGATGCCGGCCAGGAGCGCATCCTGGTCACGCGCCTGGATGCCGAAAAGGCAGACCGCACCTCGGAGCTCCTCGACAACGGCATCGACCTGGGATATGTCCCGGACGCACAGCTCGCCCTCGTGGGCGGCAAGCCCTCCCCTACCGGCAACGGACGCATCGTTGTCGCCTGCGCCGGTACGAGCGACCTGCCCGTCGCCGAGGAAGCCGCATTGACGGCCGAGTTCTACGGCAACGAGGTCGACCGCCTCTACGACGTGGGTGTCGCCGGCCTGCACCGTCTGCTCGCGCATGCCGAGGAACTTGCCCAGGCACAGGTGGTCATCGCCATCGCCGGCATGGAGGGCGCACTGGCGAGCGTTGTCGGCGGTCTGGTGAGCTGTCCGGTCATCGCCGTTCCCACCAGCGTGGGCTATGGCGCGAGCTTTGGCGGCGTGGCCGCACTGCTCGCCATGCTCAACTCCTGCGCCAGCGGCGTTTCGGTCGTCAATATCGACAACGGCTTTGGTGCCGCCTACCAGGCAAGTCTTATCAATCATCTGAGCGCTGGCACGCCCTGCGCCCGTTAAGGAGCATTCCATGTCCAACCATCAGCACACGCTTATCATCGACGGCACCTCGGGCATCAGCGGCGACATGACCGTCGCGGCCCTGCTCGACCTGGGCGCCAGCGAGGAGCACCTGCGCGAACAGCTCGCCACGCTGCCGGTCGACGGCTTTTCGATCGCCGTGACGCGCGTAAACAAGCATGGCATCGACGCCTGCGATTTCGACGTCCAGCTTGCAGAGGAGCTCGAGAACCACGATCACGATATGGCCTGGCTCTACGGCAACGAAGCAGCTGCCGAGCATGTGCACGAGCATGAGCACCACCATCATGACCATGACGAGCACGAACACGAGCACACACACGACCATGACCATGAGGCCCACGGCCATGGTCACGAGGGTCACCATCACGCCCACCACCATCACCACCGTTCTTTGGCAGACGTCACCACCATCATCGATGACTCGCAGCTAAGCGATGGCGCCAAGCGTCGCGCCCTCGCCATTTTTTCCGTACTCGCCGCCGCCGAAGCCAAGGCTCACGGCAAAACGCCCGAGACCGTCATGTTCCACGAGGTGGGCGCCGTCGACTCCATCGTCGACGTCTGCTCTGTCGCCATCTGCCTCGACAACCTGGGTATTGAGGACATCGTGGTCGAGTCGCTCTCCGAGGGCCACGGAACCATCCGTTGTGCCCACGGCCTCATGCCTATCCCCGTCCCCGCTGTCGTCAACCTGTGCCAGGCGGGCAATATCGCCCTCACGCCTGCACCGGTCGCCGGCGAGCTCGTGACGCCCACGGGCGCCGCCATCGTCACCGCGCTGCGCACGTCCGACCAACTGCCCTCACGCTACCGCATCGAAGCCGTCGGCTACGGCGCCGGTAAGCGCCCCTACGAGGGTTGCTCCGGCACGCTCCGCTGCCTGCTCGTTCACGCGGACGCATAGCCATGGATGCCCGCAAAGAAAAAAGCCGCGCTGCCATCGTTGCGGCGTTCTCCGAGCTGCTACGCGAAAAGGACTACGGCAAGATCACCGTCGGCGACATCATCGCTCGTGCCCATGTTGGTCGAGCCACGTTCTACGGCCTCTTTAAGAGCAAAGACGACCTACTGTCCGAGCTCGTGAGCGACATCTGCACCCACGCCCTCGACGACGATGGCACACCGCTCGACGACCCATTCGTGCAGGTCGAGCATATCCTCAACAATCTATGGGAACGTCGCCAGGGCGTCCGAGCGCTGGTAGCCGGCGCCGGCTCACGCGTCTTCGCCGACTGTCTCCGCAAGACCATCATGTCGCGCGCAGCCGAAACCGTCCCCGTCGACCCCGCAGGCCCCGCCGCCGCCATGGACCGCAGCTTCTTACAACACCACATAGCCTCAAGCTTCGTAGCCACCGTCCAATGGTGGGCCTGGCACAACTTTCAAGCAGATAAGGCCGACGTAGCCAAAGACTACTTATCAGCCATAAAGCCTCTCTTCAGATAGACGCCTCCTCCCAAGGCGTCATCCCTTCCCAAAGTATCGCCCTCATTTCAACGCCCCTCAACAGCAACAAGCCCCTCCCATCCAAATTCAAATTCAGATATATATGTTGGGTTGCTTGTACGAGCGCAGCAAAGACCCCGCAGCTGGCCGCATGGGGTAACTTCCCAGCGCACTTCGCAGGACGAAAGAACCCCCGCCGCACGTAGTGTGAACTGCCTCCCATTTCTTGGACACGAGAAATGGGAGGCTTTTTATGCGTGTCG
>URWS01000046.1 GCA_900551605.1 uncultured Collinsella sp.
CTATGAGAGTGGATAATCTCCCGTTTTAGGCCCGGTGGTGGCCTCAAAGTGGGAGATTATCCACTCTCGTTCGATACGTGTCCAAAAATCCACTCTCACCCCTTCTGATTAGTGAATGGCCTATGCGCACTGGCGGGGCTTTCCGCATGCAATCCATATCGTTGTTCGATAAACTATTCGGATAACGATAGATTCGATGAGGGTGAGTGTATGTCCAACAGCGTTCAGCGTATGGCCAAGGCGGGCGAGACTGTAAGGAAGCTTGGCTTTTGCATGGCGGTCGTTTTTGCGGGAATGCTCGTCGCTTTCGCCGCGTTGGTTGTTTACGTGATCTGGTATGCGGTTGCAAACGCTGCTTCTGTCGATTCTTTCGGTGTTGTGACGCTTCTCAATGGCGGGTGCATCGTTATCCCAAGCGGACTGTGCATGGCGCTTGCCATGGGTATTTCGCTTGTCGTTTTGTGCGGAATCAGCCGCGACATTTCGCGGGGCGTATCGCCCTTTACCAGGGCGCATGTGCGGCTTATCCGTGTTCTCGCGCTTGCCTTTGCTGTTAACGCCGCGGTTTCGCTTGTTGGTGCCTATGGATCGGTCAATCTCACCATTGGCGGACTGGAGCTTTACATCGTGCCTCATTCCTTTGTTATTGAGATTTGCCAAGGCGCTACCTTTGATGCGGGGTCGTTTATCGGCGCAGTTGTCTGTCTGTTTATCTCGGCGATTTGGAGTTATGCCTCGCTGCTCCAGGAGCAGTCTGACGAGCTTGTGTAGGAGGAAACATGAGCTATCTCATCATCGAGCTTGAGACGCAGCTGCTTAAGACCGGAAAGACCAGCTCTGATCTGATTCGTGCCACGGGGCATACTCCGGCTAATATTTCTAAGCTAAGAAACGGAAAAATTAAAGCTATTCGTCTTAAGACGCTTCTTGAAATCTGTGATGAGCTTGATTGTCAACCGGGAGATATTATTCAGCGCGTGAGCGAGAAAGAGCTCGAGGAACTTATTGTCGAGCGCGCGAAGAATGCCGTGAGGCAGATGCGGGATGGCAGAGGCAATGAGGCGTCGCTTCCGACATCGGTCTTCGCTGTAGATTTGAGCGACGAGTAGCATAAAAAGAACAACTATAACGAAATATCAGTGTAGCGGAACCCGTGTCTAACACGGGTTCTTTGTTTATTAATTATCTTGACAAATATAAGTTATCGTCAAACAATAACATCAAGAACGAACGATAAAAGAAAGGAGGAACGATATGAGCTGGATTGTAAAGCCGAGTTATGTGGACCCCGGTGGTGGGTGCAACGGTTACTGCAAGGCATTCTGTGGAGCACGCGTCTGCGTCAATAACTGCAGCAAAAACTTGTGTGTTGTTAATTTCTAGCAGTTGCAGCTGCTGCCAGGCGACAGTCTGGCAGCAGCGGTTTTGTTATCAAGCAGAATAGGAGGCCAATGAGCGCATCAGCGATAAAGCTATCAAAGGTGTCAAAGCGCTATGGAAAACGGCGTGTGTTGCATGACGTTTCCTTCGAGGTGAATCAGTCTGAACTTTGCGCCCTTGTTGGTGCAAACGGGGCGGGCAAAAGCACGCTTATTAAAATAGTGCTGGGCCTCTGTGAGCCATCGTCGGGGAGCGTGGAGCTCTTTGGAGGCAAGTCGAAAAAAGAGCTGAGCCTGATGCGGACGCGTGTCGGCTATGTGCCAGATTCCAGCGGAGCATACCAATCCCTCAGTGCGGTGGAGAATCTTCGGATCCGATGTGCGGAATGGGGGCTCGATGAGACACGTGAGGTTCCTCGCGTCTTGGGCCTAGTCGGGCTGGACGTCGATGAGAAAAAGAGCGTGAGCAGTTTTTCTCTGGGAATGAAACGGCGACTGGATATAGCTACGGCTTTGTTGGGCGACACCGACGTACTAATTTTCGATGAGCCGGCAAATGGGTTGGACCCGCTGGGCATCGAGAGTATATGGGCCCTTATCGGCCGATTGAATCGAGAACAGGGTAAGACCATGCTCATCTCTAGCCATGATTTGGATGAGTTGGCATCGGTTGCAACAAGTTGCGTGTTTATTCATGACGGTGAACTGCTGAAAAAGGAATCGATGGATGTCATAAGGGATGAGGCGTCGTCCCTAAAAGAATATTACAGGCGCTTGATGAACGCGGTCTCGCTATGAAGCGGGCGATCCATCCCATAAAGGCAGATATGATGCGTCTACACAGGATGTTTCCGGCGCAGTTTGGTCTTGCGCTTATGTTGGCGTGCGGTCTTCTCTTCGGTGTTTTTCTAAATAACGGAGCAACGTTGCTAGGCTTTGGCTATGGCGTTTGTGGGGAGGATATTGGTTTCCTCTGGAATGCAATCGATCCTTCTGCGCCTGATGAGTCCCTTGCGCGCAGCGCTTTTGCCGGTACATCCCTGTTCGTTCCACTCATCGTTTGTTTGGTGCTTTTACAGGAGCATGGCTATAAAGAGGGATACCGAATTTCTTCAGCAAGAGGTCTCGCCCGCTTTAATGGGGCTCTGGCACATGTGCTTTCGTCTGCTTTAATAGTCGGTGCAGCTTATAGCGCACTTTGCCTTCTTTTGTTTGCAATAGCCATAATGCGTGGGGGGCAAAACTACACGCACGGCATGCTGGCTGCATTTTTGCCTGCGATGATAATCAACGCCGTATTGGTGATATCGGTTGCGTTGGAGACGATGACCATCTATCGGATTACAGGCAGCGCTGTATTGAGCGGGGCTGTAATAATAATTGGATTTGTCATGAGCTTGACGCTCTACGGAACCTTCCTTCAGGCACCTATACCATCCTTGCGATGGATCTTCCTCCTTCCGGGGCCGTACCTTGGAGCCGGATGTGCCCTTGGGTATAGCGATATGGGGCAGCTGACGCTTCTGGGATATGGCGTGGCAGCTGGCTGTCTATCGGTATTGATTTACGCTCTCGTGACCTGTCGTGTCGGAGGTGTGCTCAATGGCTCGTCAGATTAAAAGGTTCCTCCATTCAGAATTGAAGCATGTAAGCGAATGGACGTACGTCTTAATCCTGGCAATTTATGCGTGTATGGTGATATTGCAGCTTAATTCTTTCCCGATGTGGTTCTGTAGCCTCCGCGAGGGCAGTTTCTTGGGCTTTTTCCCAGACCCGACGCTTAAACTGTCGGCAGAGGACGCCCTTCTATTTGGTAATGCAGAGGTTTTTCGCGGCTTGCTGTTCAATGTGGCCCCGTTGGCTCATGCATTGTTCTTTCCGCTTGTCGCGCCTTGCGTTGTCCCACGCTTTGTCAGTTCGAGCTTTGTCGAGGAACCGTGGGGGCTGTCGGAGGCTCGGGGAGGGAAGCGGGCGTGCGTTACCGTTGCGCGAGCGATGCTGTCTTCTTTCGCCCTATTGGGCGCGTTTATCCTGTCAAGTGTCGTTTTGTACTGTCTTAACTGCGCAATCGTTTTGGATGCTCAACAGTATTTCAACCTGAATATGTTTTGCGATCGACTTCTTCTGACGAGTGCGGTCTGCCTTGCATACGTGGTCTCTTGCGTGATCGTTGTTTCCTATTTTGGATCCGGCTTCGGTCCTATTGGCATGCTGTTGCTTGTCAACGTCGTAACGATCTACATACAGGTCGGAGCCAATTCCATGCTTCCGTTTCCGTCCTCGATGCTCATGTGGATTTGCGGCGTGACCCCGTTGGAGGATAGTCAATGCACCTCGATTTTAATTGACTGCCTGATTAACGTAGCAAGCGTTCTTGCCATTTGCTTTACCGTCGACCAATTGCGGTCGAGATTTCTTTGATTGTTTGTGAGGGATAATCATACCGAGCATACCAAATACAGGGGGGGCGGGCACCGTGGCTGGTGTCCGCCCCCCCCGTCATGGAAAGCTTTAGCCTGTGTGATTCGCGAGCTAGCGGGCCTGTTTTACTTTGGCCGCTGCCTCGACAAACGACTTCCACAGGTTAAAGTCGGTTTCGAGCGTCTGCCAGGTGTACTCGGGATGCCATTGCACGCCCAAGCAGAACGGCTGGCCCTCGACCTCGATGCACTCGGGAACGCCATCGGTTGCCTTGGCGACCAAGCGCGTGCTCTTACCCAGACGGTCGACGCAGCAGTGGTGTGCGGAGTTGGTCTGGATCAGCCTGTGCCCGCCAACCGCGCGCTCCAGCAGCGAGCCCGGCATGACCTCGACAGGGTGCACGGGGTCGTTGAGCACGTGGGTGTGGCGCCACTGCGTGCGACCCTCGCGCGCGCCCAGGCTCGGCACGTCCATGCACAGGGTGCCGCCGGTGGCGACGTTGAGCAGCTGTGTGCCGCGGCAGGTGGTAAAGAGCGGCTTTTTGGCGCGGAGTACCTCGTCGACCAGCTTAAACTCAAAGCTATCGCGGATTTCGCAGCAGAGGGTGGGGTCGTAGGGTCGATCATCGCCCCAACGTTTGGGATTGACATCGGGGCCGCCGGGAATGGCGACGCCGTCGGCGATATCGACGTAATGACGGATGACCTCAATGTTCTCGGTGATGGACATCTGCAGCGGCAGGCCGCCGGCGGCAAGGATGGCATCGACAAAAACACTTGCGATTTCCTCGTTGGGGGAGAGCGTCTCGCTCAAAAACGGCTTTGCCTCTTCCCAACGCGGTGCGACGAGGATGAGCGGACGGTCGGCGGGGGCGACGTCGACATGCGGGGTGTAGGACGATGAGGTGCGGGTTCCGATCATGGTTGCGGCTTTCGAATCCGGGTGGACATGGCACAGGGGTGGCGCGGGACAAACGTTACTGATGAATTTGCCCGCGTGGCAATTGGGTTAGTGGCCCTTAATGGAGTTGAGGAAGTCCTGGGCGCGCTTGGTCTGGGGGTGGTCGAAGAACTCGTCGGGCGTGCCGGTTTCCACGATCTGGCCGTCGGCCATAAACACGACGCGGTCGGCCACGCGGCGGGCGAAGTTCATCTCGTGCGTGATGACGATCATCGTCATGCCCTGCTGGGCCAGGCGAACCATGACTTCGAGCACCTCGTTGATCATCTCGGGGTCAAGGGCACTCGTGGGCTCGTCGAAGAGCATGGCCTTGGGCTGCATGGCGAGCGAGCGGGCAATGGCCACGCGCTGCTGCTGGCCGCCCGAGAGCTGAGCGGGCACCTTGTCGGCCTGTTCGGCAACGCCCACGCGGCTCAGCAGGTCCATGGCGCGCTCACGAGCTTCCTCCTTGGACACGCCCAGCACGTCGACCGGCCCCAGCATGACGTTCTGCAGCACCGTCATATGCGCGAACAGGTTGAACTGCTGAAACACCATGCCCAGCTCGGCGCGCATGCGGGCAAGATCCTTGCCTTCCTGCGGCAGAGGCTCGCCCTCGATGAGGATCTCGCCCGAGTCGATGGTTTCCAGGCGGTTGATGGTTCGGCACATGGTCGACTTGCCCGAGCCCGAGGGACCAATCACAACAACGACCTCGCCGCGGTCGACCGAGAGATTGATGTCGTTGAGGACGTGCAGATCTCCGTAGTGCTTATCGATGTGCCTGAGCTCGATAAGCGGCTGGTTGCCAGAAGTAGAAGTGCTCTGTGCCATGGTGCTCGGCTCCTTATGCTTTGAGAACGTGGGTGCTTAGCGGATGATGGTCGCGCCGGTCTTGTGCGAAACGTAGACAGCAGCCTTGTTAATCGCGACGTTGATGAGGATGTAGATGACCGCGATTACCAGGTAGACCGACACGAGGGCGTCGTAGTTGGTAATGAGCACGCGGGCATTTTGCATGAGGTCGGGGTAGCTCACCACGTAGGCGACGGTGGTGTCTTTGACTACGACCACAAGCTGCGAAATCAACGACGGAATGATAAACCGAATAGCCTGCGGCAACACGATTTTAAAGGTGATTTTAGCCTTGGAGAGGCCGAGCGCCTGGGCCGCCTCGACCTGGCCACGCGGCACGGCGTTGACGCCGGCACGGAAGATCTCGGCCAGCACGCCGGCGGCAGCGAGCGCGACGGGAAGCGTGAGCATCCAAAACGACGGCAGCGCGATCTTGTACTGGGGCAGCACCAAAAAGAAGAAGTAGATGAACAGCAGGCTCGGCACGCCACGGAAGAAATCGGTGAGCACGCGGCAGACCAGCTGCAGCGGCTTGATGTCGCTGGTGCGGCCGAGCATAAGGGCTAAGCCCAGCACCAGCGCGATGGCGCCGGCGGTGAGTGCGACTTTAACGGTGCCCTCAAAGCCGGCAAGCAGGAACTTCCAGGTGGTGAGGTGCGTAAAGAAATACCAATAGTGGACTGAAAGCTGACCGGTCACATAAAAGCGCTGCAGCACGAGGACGACGAGCGCGGCGACGGCGACAAGCGAGATGGCGGTGCCGATGCGAATCTTGGCGCGCATCTTGGGGCCGGGAGCCTCGTAGAGCGCATCGCGCATGGTAAGTGCAGGGGAGGAATGTTTGCTCATCGGAGGATCCTCACCTTCTTATCGATGTAGTTGCCAATGTGGCTCACCACAAAGGCCGTGCCCAGGTAGCCGAGCGCCGAGATAAAGAACGCGGCGACGCCGCCGAGCGAGCGCGTGTTGATGTAGCTCACCACGCCGGTGAGCTCCTGCGGTTTAAGCGGCACCTGGCTGCCGAGCGCGGTGGTGAGCATGACGGCGATAAAGAGGTTGGTCATGGGCAATACGCTCGAGCGCAGCGCCTGCGGAATCACGATCTTGGCGAGGATGCGGCTGAAGCTCATGCCGAGCGAGCGGGCGGCTTCCACCTGGCCGACGCCGACGGTGTTGATGCCGCTCATAAAGTTCTCGGAGCCAAAGGCCGAGCCCAAAAGGACCGTGGCGACGATAACGCAGGTGCGGTAGGGCAGGACGACTTTGAGCGGCGGCAGCGCATAGACGACGATGATGAGTAGCGCGATGCCGGGGATGTTACGGAAGACCTGAACATACAGGTCGCCAAAGACGCGCAGCGGCTTGAGCGGCGACACGCGCATCACGGTGACGGCGACGGCCAGCACCATGGCGATGGCAAACGACTCAAGCGTCATGCCCCAGGTTGCTAGCAGTGCGTCGATATAGTTCTGGCCATAGAGCGACCAGAGCTCGGAGAGACTCATGCGGACCTCCCGCCGGTAAGGAAAGGGGCTCCCGTGTGTACGGAAGCCCCGACAACTCAGTGAGGAAACAGTTTACCGCAATAAAGCGCATCATGCGTTTCCGTATGGTTTCGTTGCGGTCGTTACCAGGCTCGCTGCCTAGGCGCCGATCTCGGGCAGCTCGGGAACATTGGTGTCGCCCGTACGGTCACCGATGCAGATCTGCCACAGCTCGGTCCAGGTGCCGTCGTCCTCGATCTTCTTAAGGAAGTCGTTGACAAAGGCGACGCCGTCGGAATCGAGCGGCAGGCCGATACCATAGGGCTCCTTGCTGCCGAAGGGCTTGCCGGCGATCTTGTACTTACCGGGCTCGCGGACCAGGGCGCTCTGCTGCATGTTGTTATCGATGACGTAGGCGTCAACGCGGCCCTGCTGGAGTGCCTGGCGGGCCTCCTCGTCGGTCTTGAACTCCTGTTGGCTGGCCTTGGGAGCGAACTCCTCCAGGATGGCGGGGCCGTTGGAGCCGGACTGGACGGCGACGTTCTTGTCGGCCAGGTCGTCGACGCTCTTGATGTCGTCGTTATCGGCGAGCACCAGGATAGCCTGCTGGGTGTAGTAGTAGGGACCGGCAAAGGAGACGAGCTTCTTGCGCTCATCGGTAATGGTGTAGGTGGCAAAGACGGCGTCGACCTGGCTGTTCTGCAGGACGGACTCGCGCGTGTCCGAGGTCACCTGGGTGATCTCGACCTTGTTCTCGCCCAGAATGTAGTTGGACAGGAGCTGTGCGATGCCGGCGTCGAAGCCGCGGGTCTGACCGTCCTTCTCGTTGAGGAGGGAGAAGAGCGTGGAGGTCTGAACGCCACCGATCTTAAAGACACCGGCGTCCTTGACGGCCGTGGCCCAGGTGCTGGCGGCGATGGCGTCGTCATCGGCCTTGGGGCCGTTGTCGACGAGCTTGTCGAAAGCCTTGGCATCGAGCGTGGTGGAAGCCTCGGTATCGTCGGAGCTCTTGGAAGAGCCAGCGGCGGAACCCTTGTCGGCCTCGGCGCTGGTGTCGGAGCAGCCGGCAAGACCAAGGCCGGCGACGGTTGCGAAGGTGGCGGCGACAAAGCCGCGGCGGTCGAGAACGACCTGCTGGGAGAGGTTCTTGCTCATAGGAGAACACCTTTCTCAAAAAATCCTAGCGGTTGAGTAGAGTTATACCCCATCCCGCTCAAATGGGTCAACACGAAATAACTCAGAAACATACTTGTCTTATAGGTTATTCTACCTACCAAAAAGGGACAGGTCTATTTTGGTAGGTTTTATCTGGGAAAACGTCGGTTATTACTGCTGAGACGGCGTTTCGCGGACGGCGTGGTCGCTCGCGGCGGTCGCTATAATGGCGGCAACGCGACACATATATAAGTAAGGAGATCGCGTATGAAC
>URWS01000047.1 GCA_900551605.1 uncultured Collinsella sp.
GACCTCGATGTTCTCGTTGAACTTGCGACCCTCTTCGGTCAGCTCGGCCTTGCACTGCTCGACGAGCTCCTTGACAGCCAAGACCTCCTCGACGCAGGTGACGAGCGGGATCATGATCTTGACGTCACCGAAGGCGCTAGCGCGCAGCAGAGCGCGGAGCTGGACCTTGTACTGGTCGGGATTGGCCAGGCAGTAACGCACGGCGCGGAAGCCCATGAAGGGGTTATCTTCCTTGACCATGTGCAGATACGGAATCTCCTTGTCGCCGCCCACATCGAGCGTGCGGATGATGACCGGAGCACCCTTGAGCGCGCTGGCGACCTTACGGTAGGCGTTGAACTGCTCCTCCTCGGAAGGAAGCTCAGCAGAGTCCATGAACAGGAACTCGGAGCGGAACAGACCGATGGCCTCGGCGTCGTGATCGAGCGCGTTGGGCACGTCATCGGGGTTACCGATGTTGCAGGCGATGATCTTCTTGATGCCATCGGCAGTCACGGACGGCTTGCCACGGAAGGCCTCGAGGGCTGCCTTCTCGGCAGCGAAGGCCTCGGCCTTGGCGGTGTAGGCAGCGAGCGTCTCCTCGTCGGGATCGGCCTCAACGATACCCTTGCCACCGTCGACGACAACGGTCATACCGTTGCGCAGCGCGGTGCAGCTGTTGGAAACCGAAAGGACAGCCGGGATCTCGAGGGCGCGCGCAATGATCGCGGAGTGCGACGTGCGGCCACCAGTCTCGGTGACGATACCGGCAACGTGGGCCTTATCGATCGTGGCGGTCATGGACGGCGTGAGGTCGTGCACGACAACGACAGTGTTCTCGGGCAGGACGGAGAGGTCGACGACCTCCTTGCCCAGCAGCTCAGCCAGAATACCGGTGCGGATGTCGGCGATGTCGGCCGCGCGCAGACGAAACATCTCGTCGTCCATGGACAGGAACATGTTCTCAAACATGGTCGAGGTGTCCATGAGCGCCTGCTCGGCGCAGGTACCGCCGTCAATGGCGGCGTTGATGGCGTCGGTCATGCCCGGGTCCTGAGCCAGGACAATGTGTCCGCTCATGATCTCGGCCTCGGCCTCGCCCACCGTCTCCTTCATGTGGTCGGCCTGAGCCTGGGTCTTCTCGCAGAAGACCGAAAGAGCGGACTGATAGCGCTCCTTCTCTGCTGCCGAATCAGCAAGCTCGTGCGGCTCAAACGTCAAGTCGGGATCGACGGCGACCATGACGGTGCCGATACCGATGCCCTCGGAAGCGTTGACTCCCTGATACATTCCCATTCCTCTCTCCGTGTCATGTGATAAAGCGTTTTGCCATATCCATGACAAAAGAGCGCAGCTACCTTAGAACAGGTCACTGCGCCCCCAAATATGAACTTAGTTGTTCAACATGCGACCCGTTTGAGTTCTACTCGCCAAGACCGCTCTTGATGAGCTCGATGGCAGCAGCCAGAGCCTCGGCCTCGTCGGCGCCGTCGCACTTGACCTCGACCTCGGTACCGCAGGGGATACCAGCAGCCATGAGGGCCATCGGAGACTTGCCGTTGACCTCCTTCTCGGGGGTGACGACCGTCACGTCACAGGCGTACTTGCCCATGGTGGAGGCGAACAGACCAGCCGGACGCATGTGCAGACCCTGAGGATTAACGAGGGTAGCCTTCTCAGAAACCATAATTGACTCCTTTTTTGTGTATAACCCCTGTCGTGCTTGCGGCAGGAGTCAGATTCACGACGTTGTTTATATTAACTCACATCAAACGGTTTTTCATTGTGTTTCACACGAATTGTTGGACAGATGTCGTATCCCTGCGCTCGCCCGCCGGGCGGGGCGGTTAAGTTTGCTGCTCTACAGTCCTGCGCAAGACGGAAAGCACATTAAGTGCTTTCCTTTGCGTGCGGAACTCGCGACAAACTTAACCGCCCCGCCCGGCGGGCGAGCTGCGGAAACTCGGTCGGTCCAGAGTAATATCGTGCGAACGGAATTCTGGCTGATGACCTGTTCGCAACAAAGACTCGACAGGCGGCCCTCTCTATGCCCTTTTATAAGTTGCGGTTAAATAGGGACTGAATTTGGGGTTGAACCGTTTAAACAGTCCCTATTTCACCGCAACTTATGGGAGGGATAGAAAAAAGGCGGAGGCCCTGGAGAGGGACTCCGCCTTATATACAGGGGGCGATGTTATTCGCGAGCTGGTGGATTAGACCAGGCGGGCGTTGATCGTCTTGGCGATCTCGGCGGCGTCGGTGGAACCCTTGACGGTGGCACGGAAGTCCTCGTCCATAAGCGCCTCGGCGACCTTGGACAGGATCTTGAGGTGCGTGGTTCCAGCCTGAGCGCCCGGGATGAGCAGGGCGATGGCAACGTTGACGGGAGCGCCGTCCATGGTGTCCCAACCGGTCACGCCGGACTCGTCCTTGACGACGATGACGGCAGCCTCGGTAATGGCGTCGGACTTGGCATGCGGGATGGCGAAGCCCTCCATCATGCCCGTGGTGCCCTCGGCCTCGCGGGCCAGGAAGGCGTTCATCACGGCGTCGGCGTCGCTAGCGATACCGGCCTTGACGGCCTGGTTGGAAACGAAGCTCAGAGCCTCGTCACGAGAAGCGAAGTCCTCGGCGACAAAGACATTCTCGACCTTCACGAAGTCGGCAGCCTCGGCCTTGGGGGCCTCGACGGCAGCGGCCTTAGGGGCCTCAACCGGCTTAGCAGCGGGAGCAGCGGCAGGAGCGGCCTTCTGGTTCTTCTCGAAGTCGTACTTCTTGAAGGCCACGAACAGGATGCCACCGACCACGGCGCCGATGAGGATCGCGAGGACCCACAGCGGACCGTTCTCGACAACAGGCAGGACCAGGAAGCCGCCGTGGGGCGCCGGATCGTGGACGTTGAACATGATGGTCAGGATCGAAGCGATGGAGGAACCGAGCATCATGATGGGCATGACGGGCCAGATGTTCTTGGTCATGAACGGAATGGCGCCCTCGGTGATGTGGGTGCAACCAAGGATGAGGTTGACGATACCGGCGTCATGATCCTCCTGGCTGAAGTACTTCTTGCCGACAACGACGGCGAAGGTGGTGATCAGCGGCGGAACGATGCAAGCGGCGGAGACGGCAGCCATGAAGTTGGTGCCGAAGTTGTAGGTCTCGGTGCCGACGCCAGCTTCGAGAGCGGTACCGAGCAGGAAGGTGCCAGTAGCGTAAGCAGCCTTGTTGACCGGGCCGCCCATATCAAAGGCGCACATGCAGCCGATGGCCAGGCCAAGGATCACCGGACCGGAGTTACCGAGGCTCTGCAGGAAATCCATCATGCCCTGGTTAATGGCAGCCATGGGGCCGGAAATACCGAGCATGACCAGGCCGACGATGGCGGTAGAGCACAGCGGATACAGGAAGATTGCCTTCAGGCCATTAAGGCTCGCGGGAATTTTAGAGAAAGCCTTCTCGAGCAGCAGGATGACATAGCCAGCGAGGAAGCCGCCGACGATGCCGCCCAGGAAGCCGAAGCCCACACCCGAGCCTCCAGCGTCGATCATGCCGGTATCGGCGTTGATGGGAAGACCCTGGATGGCAATCATACCGGCAACAAAGCCGGGGACGAGCGCCGGGCGCTTGCCGATAGACTCGGCGATGTAGGCGGAGAGCACCGGAACCATGAGGTTCATGGCGATACCGCCGATAATCTTGAGCATCGCGGCAAAGCTGTTGTAGTCGGCAGCCGTCGAATCAAAGGACGTGATGCCCCACAGGAACGAAATGGCGGTCAGAACACCACCGGCAACGACGAAGACCAGCATGTGGCTGACGCCGTTCATGAGGTGCTTGTAGATGACGTGACCGATGGACTCCTTCTCCTCGACCTCGTCCTCGACATCGGCGGCAGCGGCAACCGTGTCGTCGCCCTTGGCGGCGAGCGCGCGGTCGATCAGCTTACCAGCAGCCTCGACAGACAGGGCCTTGGAAACACCAACGGAAACCATGGGCTTACCGGCGAAACGCTCAGCCTGGACATCCTTATCGGCTGCGACGACGACGGCCTTGGCACCGGCGATCTCGCTCTTGGTGAGCTCGTTCTCGACACCGACCTGGCCATGTGTCTCGACCTTAATGGTCAGACCACGCTCGGCAGCTGCCTTCTCCAGCGCCTCCTTCGCCATGAAGGTGTGCGCAATGCCAGTCGGGCAACCGGTCGCGGCGATGATGTCAAACTTAGCCATGTGTCCCTCCTTCTTGAGTACAGCGCCCGCGGGCGCTCCCCTACACGCGCGTCCTTGCGCGCTTTTCCACAACTGAAAGATACCAACCTACCGTCCGCGTGAGAAGAGACAAGGCGCAATTCTCCGGTGAAAGGTTCTTTCATAACCGTAAACGGTAAGTGAAAGTTTACCATCAACACTTGAAACGGCAAGGTGTATCTTGTAATTGAAAATCCCCCTATACTATGACATTACAAAACGAGTCCGATTTTCATGCCAACCAGGAGCCATCCATGACCGATAGTAGCAAGAGCGCACTTTCCCTCATTAGTACCCATCAGGGATACAGCGAGTCCGAGCAGCGCATTGTCGACTATATATTGGAGCACCAGTCCGAGGCGCCACGCCTCACGGCGGCTCAGCTCTCGCGCGCCGCCGCCACGTCCGAGGCGACCGTTTCGCGCTTCTGCCGCAAGCTTGGCTTTGGCAGCTTCCGCAGCTTTCAGTTTTCGTTGGCGCGCGACTTGGAGAGTCAGCGCAACGAGGGCCTGACCGACGAGGTATCGCTCGACAACATGGAGCAGAGCCTTAAGAACATCCTGGCTGCCAAGGTGAGCGAGCTTAATGCGACCATCGACGGGATCGACCACGATACGCTGGCGGCTGTTGTGCATGCCCTTAAGCATGCAGGGGTTATTGAGTTTGCAGCCGTGGGCAATACGAACGCGGTCGCGCTCGATGCGACGTTTAAGTTTTCGCAGCTGGGCCTGCGCTGCATGGCGAGCACCATTAGCGAGACATCAATCGGCTTTGCGCTCACGTTACGCCCGGGTGACGTCATCGTGCTAATCTCAAACTCTGGCAAATCGCGCCGACTGAATCGCATGGCAAAAGCGGCTCACAACTGCGGCGCAACCGTAGTCGTCATCAGCAGCGACAGTAAATCCCCGCTCGCGCGCCTGGCAGACTACACTTTTAACACCGTCAACCACGAAGCGCTGCTGACAACGGGCGACTTTGCGTTCTCTAAGATCAGCGCCACGATGATCATCGAAGTCATCTACAACTTCCTGCTGCCCGAGATTGAAGACGCTCGCGAGCATATCAGCTACTACGAGGAGCTCATCCAGCCGGATAAGGTCGTTGAGTAAAACGCGTAGTGGGACAAAAATTTCAGTCCATTTTGTCCCACCAACACCGCTGATACGACCTAACCTCGAGTTTCTTCGAGCATCTGCTTCGCGTGGGCCAAGCTTGCCTCGGACTGATCGCCGCTCAACATGCGGGCGATCTCGGCGGTACGCGCTTCACCGGTTACCTCGTCCAAATGCGTCTGGGGAACATCGCCCGGTTCCTTGCTGACGACATAATGCTTGTCAGCCATGACGGCGACCTGCGCCAAGTGGGTTACGACAATCACCTGATGCGTAGCGGCGAGATCTGCCAGCACGCCCGCGAGCGCACGCGCCGTGGAGCCACCGACGCCAGCATCGACCTCGTCAAACACCAGCGTATCGACACCGTCCGCGTTACCGAGGACAACCTTACTTGCCAACATGACGCGGCTGAGCTCGCCGCCCGACGCAATGCGGCGCAGGGGACGTGGAGTCAAACCGGCACCGCTGCGGTATAGCAGCTCGTAGCTCGAAGGACCAACGGGCGTCCACTCAGCACGGGGAAGATCGCGCGACTCCCAGACGAGCTCGGCGCCGCCCATCTCCAGGCGAGCCACCTGGCGGCCAACCTCGTGACAGAAGCGCGGGGCCGCCGTATTGCGGGCGCGCTTAAGTGCCTTGGCAGCGGCAAACAACTCGCGCTCAGCGCTCCCGAGTGCCTCACGCGCCTTTTTGATCTGTTCATCGCCATCATCGACCAGGGACAGCAGCTCTTGCGAGCGATCGCGCATGGCAAAAACATCGTCCATGGTGGGGCCCCACTGACGCAACAGGCCCTTGAGGTCGGAATACCGCTCACGCATGCGAGCGAGCTCGCGCGGGTCGAAGGCGACGCCATCGCGATAGGCACGAAGCTCGTTCGCGCAATCCTCAAGTGAGATACAGGCATCCGAAAGCGCATCGGCAATGTCGCCCAGTTTGCGATCGACGGTAGCCATTCGGGAAAGTTCTGCCACGGCGCTGTTCACGGCGTCGAGCGCTCCCCCTTCGGAGGCAAGCGATGCATGGGCATCGTTAGCTGTGGCAACCAGTACCTCGGCATGTTCGGAGCGCGGCAGCAGTTCCTCGAGTTCCTCATACTCGCCCGGTTTGGGGTCGACCTCGCCGATGCGCTCGAGCGCAAAGCGCGCTTCCTCGACGCGACTCCCCCGCGCACGTGAGGCCTCCTCGACGCGACGGACCTCCTTGGCAGCCGCGCGCGAGGCTTTAAAGCAAGCACGGTAGTGCTCGAGCGCCTCGAGCGCAGAGCGTCCCGCCCAGGCATCGACCATGGCAACATGATGCGCCGGGTCGAGGAGGCGCTGGTGCTCGTGCTGGCCGCACAGATCCATCATCACGCCAACGCGCTCCGAAAGCTCGCGCACACTGGCGATGCGGCCGTCAATCTTCACGCGGCTGCGGCCCTCGGCAGAAAGGCTGCGCTGGACCGTGAAGCCCTCCGGGTCGTGCGGCCCGTCGAAGAGTCGCGCCTCAACGCTCGCCAGCGCCTCACCCTCGCGCACCGTTGACGAATCCGCGCGCTCGCCCAAAATAAGCTTGAGGGCCGAGAGCAGCGCGGTCTTACCGGCGCCGGTTTCTCCAGTCAGAACCGTTAGGCCCGCACTCGGAACCAACGTCGCCTCGCGAATGAGTGCAATGTTGGAAACCTGCAGCTCATCGATCATGACGCACTCCGTAGAACACACGGCTAACCGAGTTATAGAAGCTCTCGGGGCCGTAATCCAGCAGCAGCACATCGCCGGGACCGCGACGCACAGCCACGCTCTCGACCGTGCCATCGCAGGTAATAAACTGTCCGTCGATGGCGATTGCCGGAACGCTCGGGCGATCATCGGACATAAAGATCTCGACGACATCACTCGGCGAAGTCAAGAAAGCGCGAGCCTGAATGGTATGTGGAGCGATGGGCACGCAGACCATGCCCGTGTAATCGGGGCTCACGATGGGGCCACCGGCGGAAAGCGCATAGCCGGTGGAGCCGGTCGCTGTCGAAACGACAACACCGTCACCGCGCAGGCGGTCGATATGATGGCCGGACACCGTGATGTCAAACTCGACCATATCGGACAGGGGGCCGCGCGTGAGTGCCATGTCGTTGAGGGCGAACGTGCGCACGACATCCTTCGTACCGTCTTCGCGAACGGACACGATATCCGCGGCGATGGTGGCGCGACGGCTCACGTGCAGCTCACCGGACAGGGCGTCGCTCACGACCTGCAGAATGTCGCGCTCCTCTGGACTCGCAGCAGTTAAAAAGCCCAGGTGACCATAGGAAAGACCGAGGATAGGAATCTCGCGATGGTTGAGGATGCGGGCAGCGCGCAGCAGCGTGCCGTCGCCGCCGAGCGTAATGACCAGATCGGAGCCGTCAATATCAGGCGCGCTTTGAATCTTCGATCGCTGGTCGGCAGCCCATGCGACCTCATAGCCCTGGCGCGTCAGCCAAAGCTCGAGCATCAGGCCGCTCTCGACCGCCTCTTGCTTGTAGTAATTGGGAACCAGAAAGACCTTCATAGCGTTGCAGCTTTCTCGCTCAAAACCGATACCTGGGATTGCAGCTCATCGTCGGTACGTTCACCGGGGGCAAATCTCGTGCCGTACAGGAAAAACTCAACGTTGCCCTTGGCTCCATGAATGGGTGACACGCACACATCGATCGGGAACAGGCCCTTGGCAGCAAAGAGTTCAACCGCCGCCACGAGTGTATCGCGGCGCACGGCTGGATCGGTCACAATGCCGCCCTCACCCACCAGCGCCGCCGGAGCCTCAAACTGCGGCTTTACGAGCGTGCAGAATGCACCCGTAGGCGCCAGGCACGCCATCACCGCATCGATAATATTCGCGATGCTGGTAAACGAGACATCACACACAGCCAGGTCGATGGCGCCGGCATAGCCAAGCTCAGGCAGCTGCGTCACGTTTGTGCGCTCATGCAGCGTCACGCGATCGTCCTGACGTAACGACCAATCGAACTGGGCGCGACCAACGTCCACCGAGACAACGGTCGCAGCTCCGCGCTTGAGCAGGCAATCGGTAAAGCCTGTCTCTTATACACATCTGACGCTGCCGACGATCGCATAAGTGTAG
>URWS01000048.1 GCA_900551605.1 uncultured Collinsella sp.
CTGACGAGCCCGAGAAGATGACGTCCTCCATGGCCTGGCCGCGCAGCTGCTTGGCGCTCTGCTCGCCCAGGACCCACAGAATCGAGTCAGAGATGTTCGATTTTCCCGAGCCGTTGGGACCGACGATGACGGTCAGGCCCGGCTCAAACGTCATATGGGCGCGGTCGGCAAACGACTTGAACCCTTTGAGCGTGAGGGACTTGAGATACACGGTTCCTCGCTTACACGTGCTTCTTATTGAGAATCACGCCGTTGGTGGTGTAGCCCATGCGGTCAAGTGCCTCGAGTGCAGCGGCTCCCTCGGCTTCCTTCTTTGAGGAGCCGGAGCCGCGACCCTGGCGAATACCATCGATCAACACCACGGCGGTAAAGGTGGGCGCATGCGCCGGGCCCTCGGAGCCAACGAGCTTATACGCCGGGGGTTCGTGACCGTCGGCTTGCACGCACTCCTGCAAGAACGATTTGGGGTTCGCGGGGTGCTCGGCACGCTCGGAAGCCAAATGCGGCTTAAGCGTACGGTGGATAAACTCCGCTGCGGCATCCCAGCCGGCGTCCAGGTACAGCGCGCCCACGAGCGACTCGTAGACGTTCTCGAGCGCCGAATGCAGGCCGCGCGCACCGGTACCGGTCTCGGAGGCACCAAAGATGATGATGTCGTCGATGCCCAACTCGTGAGAAACCTCGGACAGCGTGGCGCCCGAGACAAGCGACACCTTCAGGCGCGTGAGCTTGCCCTCGTCAAACTCCGGATAGGACTCAAAGAGCGAACGGGCGACGACGGCGCCCAAAATGGAATCGCCCAAGAACTCAAGGCGCTCATAGCTGGCAGAAACCGGCTGGCCCTCGACTGCCGAGGGATGCGTAAGCGCCGCGCGCAGCAGCACCTTATTATTGAACTCATGGCCCAGGATTTCCTGGGCACGCGTAAGTCGTTCAGACAAAGCCAAGACCTAGGCCTCCCTGGCGTTTTCGATCGCGTCGACGGCGTCGGCGACAGAGTTGAGCGAGAGCAGAGTCTCGTCATCGATCTCGAGGTTGAACTCGTCCTCGATAGCCGTAACCAGCTGCAGGCGCTCGAGCGAGTTGGCATCGAGATCGTCAAAGGTGGTCTCATCGCTAATTTCGGCAACATCGACGCCCAGAACGTCAGCAGCGACCTCGGCGATCTTGTCGAAGATTTCGGAGCGGTCCATAGCGCTTCCTCTCATAGTGAATGAATACCAAAAGAATGGTACCGCCCGGGCGGTACCAAGACACGGTTCTGATTCTACCCCACGAAGCAGGCCGCGAGGCACATAACAGCGCTCTAACTCGCTCTTACAAAACGATGCCGTCCATGGAGTTGGCGACGTTCTCGACCAGCCCCGCGCGCACGGCTTCGGCCGCCGCGAGCGTACCGTTTTTAACAGCCTCGACCGAGGTGGCGCCATGGCCGATTAGGACCACGCCACGCAGGCCCAAAAGAATCGCACCGCCCTTGGCATCACCAGAGAGCTTGGCCTTAATCTCGCGCATCTGCTTTTTGATGAGCAGCGCGGCGATCTTGGTGCCGAGCGAGGCCATAAAGGCACCCTTGAGTTCCTGCAGCAAAAACTTGGCAGCGCCCTCGGTGGCCTTGAGCGCAATATTGCCCGACATGCCATCGGCAACGACGACATCGAAATTGCCCGAGGTGAGGTCGGTGCCTTCGCAGTTGCCCACAAAGCCGGGAACGGCGGCTTTCATGGCCGGGAAGCAGGCCTTGGTAAAGTTGGAACCCTTCTCGTCCTCGGTGCCATTGGCAAGCAGGCCCACGCGGGGATGCTCGATGCCCAGGACGACGCGGGCATAGGCGCTACCCATCTGGGCAAAACGCACCATGTCATCGACCTCGACATCGGGGTTGGCGCCCATATCGCACAGCACCGTCAGACCGCCGGCGCGATTGGGCAGCGCATTGGTCAGACAGGGACGCACCGGCTGCTTCTTGCCTTCGGCCATATATCTAAACGGCGTCACATAGGCGGTGGCGGCAGCGGTCATGGCACCGGTCGAGCCGGCGGAGAAGAACGCGTCCGCGTTGCCCTTTTTGATGGCGCGGCAGGCAAGCACGATCGACGATTTACGCTTGGTCATCACGGCGCGAATGGGATCGTCATCCATGGCGATAACGTCGGGTGCCTCAAGAGCCTCAACACGTGCATGGGAAGCAGCAAAGGGATTGACGATTTCAGCGGGGCCAGCTGCCAAGACCTCGATATCGGGATCGGCGGCAAGCGCAGCCTCGATACCATCGAGAACAACCTGAGGTTTCTCGTCTCCGCCCACAACGTCTACACAAACGCGAACGTTACTCATATACATGCTCCTTATACAAAAATGGCCGACTCATTGAGCCGGCCATTGTGGTTCCATTTGGAACGGCATCGCATCCAGAGTATACCGTTACTCGGTAACGATAACCTCGCGGTCCTTGTAGAAACCGCAGCTGGGGCACACGTGGTGCGGAAGCTTGACAGCGCCGCAACGGGGGCACGTGGACTGAGCCGCAGCCGAAATCTTCATGTTGGCGGAACGACGGGTGTGAGTGCGGATACGACCCTGCTTTTGTTTAGGTACGGGCATAGTGACCTTCCTTATGAACTATCCAGTGTGGCGATTACGCGCAAGTAGCGATACTACCACAGTTTTACTCATCGAGCTTGAGATTCTTCAATGCTGCAAATGGATTTTCCGTGGCAGCGGCCCATTCTGCCTCTGCCTGTGCGGCGCATTCGCATTGCTCGACGTTGAGATTGCAACCGCAAGTGGGGCACAGACCGCGGCAATCGGGCTTGCAGAGCACCACGAACGGCGTGTCCATAACGACCGCGTCATTGATGGGCTCACCCAGATCGACGAGACGGTCCTCACCCAGGAGCTCGTAGCCGTCCTCGTAGGCCTCGGGATCCTCGGGCTCCTCAAAGAGGTAGAACTCCTCAATCTCGCCGGCGATATCAAACGAGGCGGGCTCCAGGCAACGGTCGCACTCGCCGGTGGCGTGCGCGCGGACCATGCCCGTGAGCAAGACACCGGTACCGGCATTGGTAAAGACAACGTCGTAGTCGATGCCGTCCTGAAGCTGGTACTCCTTCTCGCCCACCGTGTAGGTGGCGACATCGACCTTACCGGTCAGCGGATACGAATCTCCAGGAAACTCGAGCTGCTCGGAAAGATCGACGGTAACGCTCGGGAACTCAGCCATTACCACTGACCATTCTGTTGGGCGGCACCCTCGTTGAGCTGCTGACGGCAACGGGTAACGGTGCCGGTCAGGCTCTTGAGGTTCTCCTCCAGGTGCGTAAAGACCTGCTCTGCATAGTCCTCGGCAGCATAACGCGTCTCGCGCTCGTACTGCTGGGCACGATCGCGGATGTCGTCGGCCTGCTGCTGCGCAAGGCGGACGATCTCCTGCTCACCGGCAATGGTGAGGGCCTGCTGCTGAGCGTCAGCGATGATGGAATCGGCCTGAGCGGCGGCGGAAGCCATGAGCTCCTCGCGCTCCTTAAGGATACGGCGGGACTTCTGCCACTCCTCGGGATAGCTCATGCGGATCTCGTCGAGGATGTTGAAGAACACGTCGGCGTCGATGACCTTGAACTGAGCGTTCTTGCCGAAAGGCGGCTTGGCTTCCTCGATCAGCCCTTCGAGCTCATCGACCAAGCTGACGATCCTATCGCCAGGAAAATTCTCGCCCGGCATCCGGTCTCCTTTCATAGGTAACATATCATCGTGCTAGTTTACCACATGCCACCAGGCAATAAGAAACGTCACGAAAAGCGATGTTTGAGCGCTTCGACCACGTTGGGCGGGACAAACGTCGATACGTCACTACCGAGCGAGGCGATCTGGCGAACAACCGAGCTCGAGATATAGCCGTACTGCGGCGCGCTCATGACAAAGATGGACTCCAGCTCGTTATCCAAGCGATAGTTGAGGTCGGCCTGCTGCAGCTCGTACTCAAAGTCGGTCATGGCGCGCAGGCCCTTGACCACGGCCCCCGCCCCCTGCTCGCGAGCGAAGTCGACCAAGAGGCCGGTAAAGGGCAGGACCTCGACGCCGTCGATATCACCAAGCGCCTCGCGGGCCAGCGCCACGCGCTCATCGAGCGTAAACGTGGTGCCCACACCGTTTTTACCCTGCGACTCAGCAACAGCGACGATCACGCTGGGAAAGATGCGGCGGGCGCGGCGGATCACATCGATATGGCCAAACGTGATGGGATCGAAGGTGCCCGGGACGATCACGCGATTGATGGTGTCACTCATGGGCGTCCTCCTGAAACGTCGTGGCATCGTTGTTGTCAGCATCGGTGCCGGCGCTATCGCCCTCACCATCGTCATCGCCGACCCAACGAAGCAGGTCGACCGAGGTAATGCCGTAGCGCTTCTCACGTACAGTCTCAAAGTCTGCCGGATGCGCGCCCGCATCGGCGGCGGCATGCTCAAACAGGGCATAAGCGCCAGGTGCAAGTAAACCCTGCTGAGCCAGGTTCTGCAGCAGTTCCTCGACCGGCTCGGCACCAAAAGCATAGGGCGGGTCGAGCAGGACCAGATCAAAGGGGCCGCCCGGTACACGACCGCGCGAGGCACTCGCCAGCATGTCGCCCGTGACCACGCGCCAACGCGCACGGTCACGGCAGAGCGACTCGATATTCTTGGAAATGAGCCGCGCGGCGTTGCGATCGATCTCAAACGTCGTGAGCGAGCGGGCCCCACGAGAGAGCATCTCAATGCCCAAGGCGCCGGAGCCGCCAAAGGCATCCAGCACGCGGACCTCGTCCAGATCGAAGTCGAATGCCGACATGACCATAGATGCGCACGCCTCGCGCACGCGATCGGTCGTGGGGCGGGTGACATCGCGACCACGGGGCTCTTCGATCTTGCGACCGCGCCATTCGCCGCCGATGATTCTCATCCTCCGCTGACCTCCTTAAAGATGTGTCGATACCGCATGGCGACCGCATCGCGTAGAGGGCGCGTCGCCACAGAGTCAAGGTTGCAAGCATACCGCAAGAGCTCGACCGCGTCCAAATGGGCCCACTCGATCAATTCCTCGTCGGCATCAAGGTCAACAAAGCGCAAGGTCACGCCGCCATGCTGGCGGTAACCCAGGATTTCGCCCTCGTGGCGCAGACGCAGGTCCATCTGGGCGAGCGTAAAGCCGTCCGAGGTCTTCTCGAGTGACTGGAGGCGGTCTTGTGCCGCCGACGCGCCGCCGTTGCCCTTGGAGTGCGTCATGACCAGGCACGTACCCGACACGCTGCCGCGGCCTACGCGCCCGCGCAGCTGGTGCAAGGCCGCCAAACCAAAGCGCTCGCCGTTCTCGATGACCATGACGGTGGCGTTGGGCACGTCAACGCCCACCTCGACCACCGTGGTCGAGACGAGCACATCGATCTCGCCACGCTTGAAGGCATCGATGACCCGGTCCTTCTCCCCCGCCGACATGCGGCCGTGAAGACGCTCGATGGTAAGCCCCGGTAATGCCAGACGAAGGCGATCGAGCTCGGTCGCCGTGTCGTGCAACGGCACGGGCACGGTCACGCGGCCCTCGTCGTCGCGAGCGATGCCGGGTACGTCTTCGAGCTCATCGGCCGAATCGCTCGGCTCCACGAGCGGACAGATCACGTAGGCCTGCTGCCCTTTTTCGTGCGCCTCTCGAATGGCGCCATAGGCCAGGTCGCGACTCGACTCGGTGAGAACGCGCGTCGTCACGCCGGCACCCGGAACGGGACGATGGCGGATGATGCTCGTATCCAGGTCGCCGTACACCGAAAGCGCCAGCGTGCGCGGAATCGGCGTGGCAGTCATGACCAGCAAGTCGGCACCCGGGCCCTTTGCGCGTAGAGCGTTACGCTGGCCCACGCCAAAGCGGTGCTGCTCGTCGATCACCACAAGCGACAAATGCTTGAACGTGACGTTCTCCGAAAGCACCGCATGGGTACCAAAGAGCACGTCGAGTTCGCCAGACTGGAGTCGCGCATGAATCTGTTCACGCTCGGCCGCCGGCGTGGCGCCCGTCAAGAGCGCCCAGGTCACGCCAGCCTGCGAGAGCAAGGGGCCGGTCTTATCGGCATATTGACGCGCCAGCACGCCCGTGGGCGCCATAACGCAGGCCTGAGTGCCGCTATCGGCCGCAACCGCCAACGCGCAGGCGGCAACGGCGGTCTTACCGGTACCGACGTCGCCCAGCAGCAGACGGTTCATCACGCGACCGCCATCGCACATGTCATGCAGGATGTCTTGAAATGCAGCCTCCTGCTCATCGCTCAGCGAAAACGGCAGGGTTTGCTTGAGCGCGGCCAGGTGCTCGTCCGCGGTGTGGGCATAGGGCACCACATCGACCAGGCCTCCATCGTTGCGCAGGCGCAGCGCTAACTGCAGATAGAGGCACTCCTCGTAGGCAAGACGCCGGCGTGCGATGTCGCGCTCGGCCATGCTCGAGGGAAAGTGGATCGAGCGCAGCGCACGGGCATTGCTCATGAGCTTCCGCTTTGCGCGCAGCGGCGCGGGAATGGGATCGAACGGATTGGCGACCACTTCGAGCGCGCCGCTTACGATGCGGCGCATCCACGCCTGGCTCACGCCATCGCTCACATAATGGACCGGCAGTATGGTGCCCGCGGCACGCCCATCCTCGAGCTTTTCGAAATGCGGCGAGGCCATCTGCTTAAAGCCGTAGGCAAACTCGACCTTACCCATCACGGCCAGGCGGTCGCCTTGCTTGAACTGCTGGGCGATCCAGGGCTGACGGAAAAAGGCGACCTGCAGCACGCCCGTCTCGTCCACCAGCGAGACCTCGGTCACCTGCATACGCGGGCGGGGCTGCTTTTGAACGATACGATCGACCGTGGCGACAATCGTGCACACGGTACCGATGGGAGCCATCTCGATGGACCAGGAGCGCGTAAAGTCGAGATATCGGTGAGGGATATGGAGAAGGAGGTCCCCCACCGTCCGAATTCCCAGACGGCGAAGGGCCTCCTCACGTTTACCCGAAACATATTTGAGTCGCGCGATATCCTCGTCGAGCGCATTGCTCTGGGCAAAGCGCTCCGAGGCGCGCGGCACGGAGCACAGCTCGGACATGGGTAGATGCCTACTCGATCGAGAAGATCACGGGATAGAGCGGCTGCTCGCCACGATGAGCATCGATCTCCAGATCGGGCTGAGCCTCCTCGATGGCGTCGACGATCTCCTGGAAGGCCTCATCGGACAGCTCCTCGCCGGCCAGAATCGTCAGTGCGTCGCCCTCCTCTTCCTCCTGCATGCGGTTGATGCAATCGAGCGTGACCTGCTTCACATCGGAGCCGACCACGTCGATGGAACCGGCAATGATACCCATGACATCACCGGAGTGAATCGGAGAGCCGTCAGAGGCGCTGGAATCGCGCACGGCACGGGTGACCTCGCCATCGCGGACCTCGCTGATGGCGTCGACCATGGCGGCAACAGCATCCTCGAGTTCGGAATCGGGCAGGACCGCGAACAGCGCGGAGAACGCCTGCGGGACGGTCTTGGTGGGAACGACGGCGACCTTCTTGTCGGTGCAGGCAGAAGCGGCAGCCTCGGCAGCCATGCGGATGTTGCCGTTGTTGGGCAGGATGATGACCGAGGTCGCGTTGACCTGGTCGACGGCGCCCAGCAAGTCGGCGGTCGAGGGGTTCATGGTCTGGCCACCCGACACGATCACATCGACGCCGAGGGACTTGAGGATGTCGGCCTCGCCGGAACCGGCGGCAACGGCGACAAAACCCAGCGCCTTCGCAGGCTCGGCGGCCTTCTCCTGGTCCTCGTGGATCTTAGCGGTACGGTCGTGGGCCTCCATCTCCATGTTGTGGATAAAGACCTCATAGATCTGACCGAGCTGCAGCATGTGCTCGAGCACCAGGTTGGGGGTGTTGGAGTGCACGTGGATCTTGTAGTCGGGGTAGGCGCCCACGAGCAGCTCACAGTCGCCCATAGAACCCAGGAACTTCAGGCACTCGTCCTCGTCAAAAGGAGCGTCGGCCTTAAAGAGGAACTCGTTGCAGTAGCGGAACTCCGAGCCCTCCCAGTCGTCGTTAGCCTCGATCTCAACACGGCCAAGAGCGGCATCGCGAGCAGAGCCGGCGGAATCGAACGTAGCGGAGAAATCCTCGACCACGGTGCTGCGGCCAAGAGCAGCGGCAACAAAGTTCTCCAAGAAGATGGCAAAGCCAAAGGCGCCGGAGTCGACCACGCCGTTCTCCTTGAGGACTGTCTCTTATACACATCTCCGAGCCCACGAGACTAAGGCGAATC
>URWS01000049.1 GCA_900551605.1 uncultured Collinsella sp.
AGAGACAGGGTCATCTCGCTCGAGACCACGGTGCTCTCGGCCCTGCCACTGGGCTTCAACAACCTTATGCACGGGTATTTTCGTACGCTGTGCGTGGGCTATGGTCTGTATGCCGTGGGCAATACGGTGATGCTCATCTTGCTGTACTTTACCGACTACAAGGGCGCCGTGCTTGCCTCTGGGCTGTTCGCGGGCGTGGCGGGGCTGGCGACCATCGTCTCGCTATTCTTTCCGCAGCAGTTTTATGGCTTTGGCTTTTTGCTCGGCGCGGCGGTGTTTTTTGTTGTGGCGCTCATGCGGCTCGATACTTATACCGCCAACTTGCCGTATCGTATCCTGAGTCAGCAGCCCATCGTGGCGACCGACAAGACGGGTCGCTTTACGGAGTTGGGCTGCTTGCTCGACCGTGCCGAACAGCGCTACGAGGAGCTGCGTCTACAGGGCGAGCCGCATGGTGCGTTTGAGCGCACGGTGGTCCGTGTGTATCGCAATCGTTGGGGAGGTCCTGATGACCGATAGGATGATATCGCGTCGCCGCTTGATTGAGGCGGCTGCCGGCACATTGCTGCTTTCGGGCTGCTCTTCGCAGGACGAATCCTCGACAAAAAAGACCAAGAAGCAGGACAAGATTAAAAAGGCCGATGCGTCTAGCGAGATCAAGCATCTTCGCGACAAGGACGAGCTGTACGAGGTTTACGACGACTCGGGCATTGTGACCATGTTCCTGACGGTCTCGCGCGGCAATAGCTCCGAGAACACGGACCACAGCTGGGCCGAGATCAATACGTACTCGGTCTACGACTATGCCGACATGGGCGTGACGCGCTATCAGGTTATGGGCCTGCTGCAGGCGGGCGACGATAAGGGCCCCGTTGCTGGCGAGGTGGGCTATGGCGAGGAGGCACCCAACGCCACGGTGCAGGTGCGCGGTCAGACGTCGAGTACCTATACGCAAAAGAACTACAAGGTGGAGCTCAAAAAGGGCAAGGGCACGTGGCGCCAGCAGCGTGCGATTGCGCTCAACAAGCACATGCGCGAGGGCATGCGCTTTCGTAACAAGATGGCCTACGATCTGATTCGTGGCATTCCCCAGATGATGGGCCTGCGCACGCAGTTTGTGCACTTATGGGTGTGCGACCAGACCGAAAAAGCTAACGACACCTTTGAGGACTACGGACTGTTTACGCAGGTCGAGCAGCTCAACAAGACGGCGCTCAAGGCCCACGGTCTGGATAAGAGCGGGCATCTCTATAAGGTGAACAGCTTCGATTTCCATCGCTTCGAAGACACCATTAAGCTCGCCGATGACCCCGACTATAACCAGACGGCGTTTGAGGGCATGCTCGAGATTAAGGGCGATTCGGACCATACCAAGTTGATCGAGATGCTCGATGCGCTCAACGACGATACGCAAAAGATCGACGACGTGCTCGACACCTACTTCGATACCGAGAACCTGGTCTATTGGATGGCGTTTCAGATCTTGACGGGTAATTGCGATACGCAGAATCGTAACTGCTATCTGTACAGCCCGCTTAACTCCAAGGTTTGGTACATCCTGGATTGGGACAACGACGGCATGCTGCGCAAGCTTGAGCTGAGCCTGACGGGGTTCTCGGATTATGCGAGCTGGGAGCGCGGCGTGAGCAACTACTGGGGCAACGTGCTGTTTAACCGCGCGTTGCGCAGCAAGTCGTTCCGCAGCGAACTCGATAGCGCCGTCAAGGACCTGCGCTCGTATTTGACCGAAGAGCGTCTGAGCAAGATGGTCGAGCATTATCGTGAGGTCACGGAGCTGCTCGTCTTTGCTGCGCCCGACCTGGAGAATCTGCCCGTGACGAAGGATGAATACGAGCAGATTGCCGCGGCGATTCCTTCCGAGATCGAGGAGAACTATAAGAGCTTTCGCGAGAGCTATAAAAAGCCCATGCCGTTCTACATTGGCGTGCCGCAGATCGATAACGGTAAGCTGCGCATCAACTGGGATGCGTCCTACGACTTTAAGGCGCGCGACATTCGCTATACCGTGGAGCTTGCGCGCGACTATGCCATAAGCGACGTGGTCTTTAAGGCCGAGGACGTGCTGCTGCCCGAGGTAACGTGCGATGCACCTGATGCCGGCCAATATTTTGTGCGTGTGCGCGCCACCAACTCCGACGGCTATACGCAAGATGCGTTTGACTATTACGTGACCGACGACGGCAAGCAGTACGGCATGAAGTGCTTCTACGTGCAAGATGGCGGCAAGGTCGTGGAGGACACGTATGAGGAGGGCTAGCGCGCTGCTTGAGCGCCTGGCGGCACCTCCTGCGCGTACCACGCAGGAGCGTTACCGCCACGAGCTCAAGTACCTCATCAATGAGGGAGAGCATGTCGCATTGGCCTGCCGTATGGCGCCGGTGTTTAAGCTGGATAAGCATGCGCAGGCGGGCGGCTACACCATTCGCAGCCTGTACTTTGATGACTATTGCAACTCGGCCTATGAGGAAAAAGACGCCGGTATTCTCATGCGCAAAAAGTATCGCGTGCGCATCTATAACGGCAGCGACAAGGTGATTAAGCTCGAGCGTAAAAAGAAGTACGGCAGCTGGATCTACAAGGAGGATGCGCCGCTCACCCGCGACGAGTTTGAGCAGGTCCTCGCCGGCGACTATGATTTTTTGCTGCGCAGCCCGCATCAGCTCTGCCGTGAGTTCTATATCGAGTGCATCTGCAACATGATGCGCCCGCGCACCATCGTGGACTACGAGCGCGAGCCGTGGGTGATGGACGAGGGCACCGTGCGCGTTACGTTTGACATGAACGTGCGCGCCGCGGTGGGAAGCTTCGATATCTTTGATGCGACCTTGCCCGCGCTGCCGGTCTTGGAGCCCGGCAAACTAGTGATGGAGGTCAAATTTACGGAGTTTTGCCCGCAGCTGGTGCGCGATATGGTGCCGCCGGGGGCGGCGGAGCTCACAGCTGTCTCCAAGTACTGCCTGTGTTACGAAAAGACCGCCTACCTGCGCGGTTTTAACTACTGGGAATCGGATTTTGAGAACCGAGGGGATATTTAGACCATGAGCACCAGGGACTTTTTTAAGAATTCCGTCTTGGAGGCGTTTGGCCAGGTCGACCCTGCCAAGATCGGTCTGTCGCTGCTCGTGGCGCTCGCCATGGGCATCCTGATCTATTGCGTGTACAAGCGCTTCTTTACCGGCGTGGTGTACTCGCGCAGCTTTGCTGTGACGCTCGTGGGCATGTGCGTGCTCACCTGCATGGTCACGCTCGCGATCTCGACGAACGTGGTTATCTCGCTCGGTATGGTCGGTGCTCTGTCCATCGTTCGTTATCGTACGGCGGTCAAGGATCCGCTCGACCTGTTGTATCTGTTTTGGGCCATTACCACGGGCATTACGGCAGGCGCCGGCATGTATGCGCTCGTGGGGCTTACGGCGGTGGTGATCGTTGCGATGATCGCCGGCTTTGCGAGCCACCAGGACAAGGCGCGCGTGTACATGATGGTCATCCACTACACGGGCCAGACTACCGGTGATGATATCGTGCGTGCATTTGGGCGCACCAAGTTTACCGTCAAGTCTAAGACCATGCGCGGCGACAAGGTCGAGATGGCCGTCGAGGTGTTCTCGGACGGCGTTGACATGCCCTATGCCGACGCCATTCGCGCGCTTGACGGCGTGGAAGACTTGACGTTAATCCAGTACAACGGCGAATACCACGGGTAACTATGTTCCGGCGTTTTAACAAACGCCGGACCGCTCGACGCTGCGCACGCATCTGCCGGGCGATCTGCCGCTCAAACCGTCGCTCGCGTACATGAAGTACGCGTCGCTCCTCTTTCGCGGCACCTCGCCACGGCAGCTGCGCGCTCGCTGACGTTTGCTTGACCTGGGCTGTTGAAATGATCCATGTGGCTCGTCCCATTTGCTCAATTTGCCGGTATGGGTTGGGTATCATTGTGAAAGCGATTTCAATGACAGGGGTGCTTGTGGTAAAGATGAAAGATGTGGCCGAGCTGGCGGGCGTTTCGAGCGCCGCCGTCTCGCGCTACCTCAACGGTGGATATATCTCGGCGGACAAGGCCGAGCGCATTAAGCAGGCGATTGAGCTGACCGGATACGTGCGGTCCAGTCAGGCTCGCGCGCTGCGCACCGGCTCTACCAAGCTCATCGGCGTCATCGTGCCCAAGATCAACTCGGAATCCGTGAGCCGCATTACCGCCGGCATCGGCCAGGTGCTCGGTCGTCGTGGCTACCAGATGTTGCTTGCCAATACCGACAATGCCCCCGATCGCGAGCTCGAATACCTCGATTTATTCCAAAACCACCCGGTCGATGGCATTGTGCTGGTAGCAACCATGATTACCGACGAGCACCGTCGGGCGATTGAATCGTGCCGTGTGCCCATCGTGCTGATCGGTCAGAATGTTGAGGGCGTGGCGTGCGTCTATCACGACGATTACGAGGCTGCCTTTGAGCTGGGCCAGGCGCTCGCTGGTCGGGTAGATGGCAAGATCGCCTACATTGGAGTTACCGAAGAAGACCGCGCGGCCGGTTATGACCGCCGTCGCGGTTTTGAGGCCGGCTTGCGCGCCGCGGGTAACCCGCTCGATGCCGCCTTGATTCGCCTGGGCTCGTTTACGCTCGACTCGGGCTATGGTGCGGCGCGTGAACTGCTTTCCGTCGACCCCGATGTTTCGTTTATCGCGTGCGCGACCGACACCATGGCGGCGGGCGCGCTGCGTGCCATCGATGAGGTTCGCGGCATGGGCGAGGGTATACACCGCGTGAGCGGTTTTGGCGACAACGCGTTTTTGCGCGCGCTGACGGGCGGCATTCCCACCGTGCATTATGGCTACCTGACCAGTGGCGTCGAGGCGACCAATATGTTGCTCAACACGCTCGATGGCGTGGAGGGGGAGAGCGGTCTCAAGACGCTCAAACTCGGCCATCAACTTATGAATGTCTAGGCTTTGGGCATGTCTGCCTGCCTTTGAGGCCCCTGTTTTTGCGGTAAAACTACCATTCGCCGGCTCTTTCCTACCGTTTACCCTACTATGAAAACGATTACAGACATATGAAACTGAAAACGATTACAGTGTAAGTGTCAAAGGTAGTCGGGTGCGCATGCACCCGTTGGAGGAAAGGGAAGTCATGGACTACCGCAAATCAGCCCAAGAGGTGCTCGACAACATCGGTGGCGCCGGCAACGTTGTTTCGGCCGCACACTGCGCCACGCGTCTGCGCCTGGTGATTGCCGATAACGCGAAGGTTGACAAGGAGGCCCTCGAGAATATCGACGGCGCTAAGGGCGTCTTTGAAGCCCAGGGCCAGCTCCAGATTATTTTTGGCACTGGCACCGTCAATAAGGTCTACGAGGAGTTCATCGCGCTCAGTGGCGTCGAGGCTGCCACCAAGGCCGAGGTCAAGGAGGCCGCGGCGCAGCAGCAGAACATCTTTATGCGCGCCATTAAGGTGCTCGGCGACGTCTTTGTCCCCATCATCCCTGCCATCGTGGCCTCGGGTCTGCTGCTGGGCATTATGAGCGCCCTCAACTTTATGGCCTCCAACGGCTTTATCGCGCTCGACACCAATAACTTTATCTACAAGATTGCCGACCTGGTCTCGGGCACGTCCTTTGGCATTCTGCAGATCCTGATCGGTTACTCCGCCGCTAAGGCCTTTGGCGCCAACCCGTATCTGGGCGCCGTTGTCGGCGGTGCGTTCATCAACTCCTCGCTACAGAGCGCCTACACGGTTGCCTCCGAGGGCGTGCAGACCATGGTCAACGTCATCCCCGGTGTGTACAGCTTTGAGTGGGTCGGTTATCAAGGCCACGTTATCCCCATCGTCATCGCCTGCGCTATTCTGGCCTTCCTCGAGAAGCGCCTGCACAAGATCGTTCCCGAGATGTTCGACCTCTTTGTGACCCCGCTCGTCTCGGTGTTCGTGACCGTGCTCGTGACCCTCGTTGCCGTCGGCCCCATCTTCGTGTGGGCCGAGAACGCCATTCTCGGTCTGATTCAGGCCCTGCTCACCCTGCCCTTTGGCATCGGTTCCTTTATCGTCGGCCTGTTCTATGCCCCCACGGTCGTTACCGGTATCCACCAGATGTACACCGCCATCGATCTGGGCCAGCTCGCTCAGTACGGTGTGACCTATTGGCTGCCCATCGCCAGCGCTGCCAACATCGCCCAGGGTGGTGCCGCGCTCGCCGTTGCCTTTAAGACCCGCGATGCCAAGATCAAGGGTCTGGCGCTTCCTTCGGCCCTGTCCGCCTTCATGGGCATTACCGAGCCTGCCATCTTTGGTGTGAACCTGCGCTTCTTTAAGCCCTTCATCGCCGGCTGCATCGGCGGCGGTTGCGGTGCCCTGGTCTGCGCGCTCACTTCGCTTGCCGCTTCTGGCACCGGCGTTACCGGCATCTTCGGTATCCTGCTGTGCCTGGCCCAGCCCGTGCAGTACGCGATCATGTTTGCGGTCGCCGCGCTGGTTTCCTTTGCCGTCTCGTTCGTCCTGTACAAGGACGAGCCCAAGACTTCCGAGCAGGCCTAAGAGCTTTTGATTGAGGGGCGCCCGCGGGCTGTATGCCCGCGGGTGTTTCCCGTATTTGGCGCCGATCTCTGGCGCCTTGTAACTTTCGATCCGTTAGGACTTTGATATGTCTAATGCACTTGGTCGCGACCTTGCAAAGCTGGTCGCCGCTGTTGACGCCGCCGCCTCTGAGTGCGGTCATGGCGCGTATGGCCAGCGCTTTCATATTATGCCGCCGGCGGGCTGGCTCAACGACCCCAACGGTCTTTGCCAGGCCGATGGCGTGTTTCACGCGTACTTCCAGTACGCCCCGTTTGATGTAAACGGCGGCGTCAAGATGTGGGGGCATGCCACGAGCCGCGACCTTATGAACTGGGAGTATGTTGGCGCGCCGCTGCTGCCCGATGAGCCGTTCGACTGCCATGGCGTGTATTCGGGCTCCGCGCTTGCCGAGGACGGTCGCATTCGCGTGCTCTATACCGGCAACGTTAAGCTCCCCGATGCGGACGGCGTCTTTGACTATGTCAACTCCGGCCGTCGCGCCGATACCGTGTATGTCGAGAGCGCCGATGGACAGACGTTTAGCCAAAAGCGCGTGGTGCTGGCTTCCGAGGTTTATCCCGAGGATTTGACCTGTCACGTGCGCGACCCCAAGGTGTGGCGTGACGCGGACGGGCGTTATCACATGGTGCTGGGTGCGCGTCGTCGAGTTGACGGGCCGCACGTCGAGAGCCGTTTTTGCGCCATGCATGGCGAGGGTGCCGGACGCGATGTGGGCGAGATCCTGGTGTATGGCTCGGCCGATATGCTGAGCTGGGAGCTCGAGAGCCGCGTGTCTACGCCCGATCGCTTTGGATTTATGTGGGAATGCCCCGGCTATATCGAGCTCGATGCGAATGGCAATACCGCTGCATTTTTGTCGTTCTCGCCCCAGGGCCTTGAGGGCGGTCGTTGGGACCGTGGCAACGTATACGCCGCGGGCTACATGCCTGTAACGGGCGACATTACGGGTGGCAATGACGCTTATGAGCTGGGCGAGTTCCGCCTGTGGGACGCCGGTTTTGACTTCTATGCTCCGCAGGAGTTTGCGTCCGAGGATGGTCGCCACATTCTGATCGGCTGGATGGGCATGCCCGATGAGCCGACCTATGGTAACGACCCCACCGTGGCGTGTGGCTGGCAGCACTGCATGACAGTGCCGCGTGAGCTTACAGCCGGTGCCGGCGGCGTGGTGCTGCAGCAGCCGGCGCGCGAGATTGAGCACCATTATGCCTCGGTGCGTGTGGGGGAGGGCTCGTTGGAGGTTGCCGACGATACCTGCTTTGACGTTGTTGTCGACGGTGTCGGCGGCGCGTTTACCGCGATCGTTGATGGCGAGCTGAAGCTGGCGTTTATGCCCGCCGAGGGCGAACTGCCTTCGCGCTTTGAGATGCGATTTACCGATGGGGGTCGCGCTTCCGCCGGCAGCGGTCGTACCGTGCGCTGGGAGCCCGTCGACGAGGTTCGTAACGTGCGCATTGTTGGCGATGTCTCGTCGGTCGAGATGTTTGTGAATGATGGCGCGCTCGTGTTTTCGACGCGCATCTATCCTGAGACCTATGGTGCGTCCGTTGACGCTCCGGGTGCGAACGTGACCTACCACGCGCTCAACATCTAGGCGATTCGTCGCATATCGGCGCTATACTGCAGCCGTTGCCCACGATGCGGGAAACATCCGCATCGTGGGTTT
>URWS01000050.1 GCA_900551605.1 uncultured Collinsella sp.
CTACACTTATGCGATCGTCGGCAGCGTCAGATGTGTATAAGAGACAGGAGTAAGGTACCGGCGCGCGGTCAGATTCGCGATTCCAACTCCTCGGCGCTGATGGCCGAGGCGCTCGATGCCGGGGCAGATCCGGTGTTCTACGGTATTGCGCCCGACGATGAGCAGGCGATTGCCGAGCTGGTGCATCGCGCCACGCGAGAGTGCGATTTTGTCATTACAAGTGGTGGCGCCTCGGCGGGCGATTACGACTACGTGACGGCGCTCGTCCGGCGCGAGGGCGAGGTGCTGTTCGATCGCATCTCGATGCGTCCGGGCAAGGCCATCACGTTTGGCTTGCTCGGGGGTAAGCCCTACCTGGGGCTTTCAGGCAATCCGGCCGCGGCGTATGTGGGCTTTGAGATGCTTGCCCGTCCGGCGATTCGCAAGATGCGCGGCTTTGCCGAGGGTGAGCGTCCCGTGCAGCAGGCGACGCTCACGCACAGCGTGAAAAAGCGACAGCATCGCCGCTTCTTCGATCGCGCCGCGGTTTTGCGCGACCCCGAGACCGGTGAGCTGTTGGTGACCGAGGCCAAGACGCAGAATTCGGCGCTGCTCGGCACGATGCAGCGGGCCAACTGCCTACTGCGTATTGACGAAGGACCGTGCGAGTTTGCGGCGGGAGATGTCGTGGACGTTGTTCGCGTCGACCTGCCCGAGGGAACGGTGTTGTAGGAGGAAGACTATGGAGTTGAAGATATCGATCGTGACGTGTTCGGACACGCGCGATCTTGCTCAGGACGAGGCTGGAGCCGCACTCGAGGAACTTATCGGGGCGCAGGGCTGGACGGTCGCCTCGCATGTGGTCGTGCGCGACGACGTCAGCGAGATTGGTGATGCCATTGTGGAAGCCGCCGATGAGTGTCACGCCAATGTCGTGCTCACCTGCGGCGGCACGGGGCTTTCGATGCGCGATGTGACGCCCGAGGCGACGCGTGCCGTCTGCGACCGCGATGTGCCGGGTATTGCAGAGGCAATCCGTGCGTACTCGATGACCAAGAGGCGCCGCGCCATGCTCTCGCGCGCTATTTGCATGCAACGAGGTCATACACTTGTCGTAAACTTTCCCGGTTCTACAAAGGCCGCCCGCGAAAGCTGGGAGGCCATAGCGGACCAGCTGGAGCATGCGGCTCAGATGACAGCGGGCGGCGGACATACCAACTAAGCGGTTTACCTGCGGCGGGGCGACCTGAACGGCTGCTCCGCTTTTGTTTTCCACCGAAGCGACGCCGAGGTGCACGCTAACTCAAAACTATATTCTCTGACGAGAATAATTTCTCACTATCATTATTCGCGCAAAAGTATAATCTGATTGCAGATTATAGCCCGCGGTGGGGTACCCGGGCACAAGGTCCGAAAGGGTTGAATATGTTCGATATGGTTTCTCGCCGCGGATTCGTCTCGCTTTCTGCTGTCGCCGCTACCAGCCTTGGTCTTGCCGGCTGCTCGGGTAGCAAGACGTCTGAGCCGGCCGGATCCGATGCCGGTTCTGCTGAGGCGTCTTCTAAGAAAGCTGTCGAGCTGCAGGTCTTTGCCGCCAACTCGCTCGAGAAGGCTTTGCCCGAGGTCCAGGAGCTCTACACCGACCAGACCGGCACCACCTTTGCCGACACGCAGTTTAAGGGCTCCGGTGACCTCGTCGAGCAGATGCGTGCCGGCGCCACGGTCGACGTGCTCATCACGGCCTCCAAGGGCACCATGGATGACGCTGAGGCCGCCGAGCTCGTCGACACCGACACTTGTGAGGACATGTTCGTCAACGACCTCGTGATCATTCGCGCCGAGGGCTCCGACACTAAGGTCGAGGCCATCGCCGACGTCGCGAATCTGGACGGCAAGATCGCCGTTGGTGACGCCAAGACCGTTCCCGCTGGCAAGTATGCCAACCAGGCCCTGGCCTCCGTGGGCCTCTACACCGGCACCGAGGGCGACGATGGCGAGTATGCTCCCGAGATCGCCGACAAGGTAGCACTGGCCGACAAGGTCGGCACCGCTGCTTCTTACGTCTCTACAGGCGACTGCGTGGCCGGTTTTGTCTACAGCTCCGATATCTTCCGCTACGACGGCATCGAGGAGGCCTTCGTGTGTCCCGAGGATTCGCACAAGCCCATCGTGTATCCGGGTGCCGTTGCCGAGAGCTCCGAGCACGCCGACGAGGCCAAGGCGTTCATCGACTTCTGCCTGACCAACAAGAAGGCGCAGAAGATTTGGGCTAAGTACGGCTTTGAGCTTTCCGCGTAGTGCGGCTTGGCGCGATAATTCCATCGTTTTGTGTTTCACTCCGTCCTTGTATTCGCTTGGAGCTTTTCGTGCTTAATAGATTCCGCGTGCTTGTCGCCTGTGCTTTGACCTTCGTGCTTTGCTGGGTGCCGGGATTTGCGTTTGCTGGGGACGCTGAGGACGGGGCCCAGGTTGCTGCGACCGCTCATGGGCTTTCCTATGGGATTGAGGGTTTTGAGCGGTTGGCCAAGGGGACCGCTCGTGCCATGGAGGGCCAGCCTGAGGGCTACCGATTTCCCGTTGACGAGGACGTGGACCTTGTAGTGGCGCCTGCTGCCGATCGCGTTGTGGTGTGGATATCGTCCAAGGCGGTCGAGAAATATGGATTGGATCCGCAGGACAACGAGTGCGTATCGGGTCTCAAGGCCCTTGTCTGTGAGCTCGACAGTGCAAACTGCATGGGAGGTGCGCAGCTGGGGGACGTGGATCTTCCTTGGTATGTCACGGCGGAAACAACCTTTGATGCCGGCGGGTATACCTATGGCTTTGACGAGCGCGGTGCGGATGGGGACCGTTATGTGGTGATCTCATCGGCCTCGGGTGATGCCAAGGGCGGCGCGCGTTGGCTTGATAGCGCTCAAATGGTAGAGGCATCGTCTGTCGCGTTGCGGGATGAGCAGGGGCCCTTGACCTTTCTGGCCTCCTTTTTGGGCGACATCGACTATCGCCCGTTTTGGGTGTCCATTAAAACGAGCGGCCTTGCCCTGCTGATCTCCTTTGCGCTGGGCCTGTTCGCCGCGTGGAAGACTATGGGTACCTCGAGTCGCATCAAGGGCCTGCTCGATTCGGTCTTTACGATTCCTATAGTGCTGCCGCCCACGGTCTGCGGCTTCCTGCTCCTCATGCTGTTTGGCCGCTCGACCGGGGTCGGTCGGTGGCTTATCGCGCACGGCGTCTCGATCGTCTTTACCTGGCCCGCGGCGGTCATTTCGGCCGTCGTTGTGTCGTTTCCGCTGGTCTACCGCACGGCGCTCGGAGCCTTCGAGAGCCTCGACACGCAGATGCTCGACGCCGCGCGAACCTTGGGATGGTCCGAGCGCCGCATCTTTACCAGGCTTATGATGCCCCTTGGGTGGCCTTCTATTGCCGCCGGTACGGTCCTCGCCTTTGCCCGCGCCATGGGAGAGTTTGGCTGCACGCTGTTCTTTGCGGGCAACTATGCCGGTATTACGCAGACCATTCCCATCGCCATCTACTTTGAGTGGATGGGCGGCAACACGTCGGTGGCGCTCTTTTGGGTCGTTGTCGTAATCGTGTTCAGTTTCCTGGTCATTCTGTTCATCAATATGTACACGGCGCATTCGCAAAAGTATCGCGAGCGCGGCCTGTCCCGCGCGGAGCGCAAGCAGGCCAAGCAGCTGGGCGGCCAGACCGATTCACTCGACCCAGTCGGCGGCGATGCGCTGCGTATCGATCGCGAGGCGCTGGCCGAGCTCATGCGCGATGACACGGTCGCAAAGGGAGGTCGATAAGCCATGTCGCTTGTTCTGGATATCAAAAAGCGCTATCCGGGGTTCACCCTCGACATGCAGCTTGAGGCCGGCGAGGAGCGTGTGGCGCTGCTGGGCGCCTCGGGTTGCGGCAAGAGCTGCACACTGCGCTGCATTGCCGGCGTGGAGACACCCGATGAGGGCAAGATCGTCGTCAACGGCGTGACCTTTTTTGACTCGGCGGCGGGCATCAACCTGTCGCCCCAGGAGCGCAAATGCGCCCTGCTGTTCCAAAACTATCAGCTGTTTCCCAACATGACGGTGGCCGATAACGTATGCGCCGGTGTAAAGGATGCGGGCGACGCCGTGGCGCGCAAAAAGCTCGCCGAGTGCTATTTGAGCATTTTCGGTCTGGCCGATTTTGCCGACCGCTATCCCGCGCGCCTCTCGGGCGGTCAGCAGCAACGTGTGGCGCTCGCGCGCATGGTGGCGGCGCATCCGGGCATCTTTATGTTCGACGAGCCCATGAGCGCGCTCGATGCGTACCTCAAAAGCGCCCTTGAGCAGAACATGCTCGACTTGTTCGATGTATGCAACCGCACCGTGCTCTACGTGAGCCATGACATCGATGAAGCGTGCCGCCTCTGCCAGCGCATCTGCGTGATGCACGACGGGCATGTTGAGGAGATCGGCTCCATCGAGGACGTGGTCCGTCGTCCGCAGACGCTGGCGGCGCTGCGCCTGACGGGGTGCAAGAACACAAGCCGGGCGCGCAAGATCGGGCCCGAGGAAGTTGAGGCGCTCGATTGGGGCATGACCTTTAACGTGGGTCGCGAGGTTCCCGATAATGTGGCGTACCTGGGCATTCGCGCAAGCTACTTCCATGTTGACAATCGCGCGGAGCGGGGTCGCAACAGCTATGATTTGCACGTGGCCCGAGTGAGCGATTCGCGCTTTGAGCGCCTGGTGCTGCTGGACGTGCCGCGTGCTGATGCGCCCACGCGTCTGCAGTGGAAGGTCAACAAGGTGGGCATGCCTGTCGACGAGCTGCCGCAAGCAGGCGAGACGCTGCGCATGCATTTTGATGCCAGCAGGATTCATCTGGTTTGTCGGTAGGGCAGAGGGCGGGCTGTCGAGGATTCTCGGCAGCCCGCCGTTTCGTTCCCTACCGTTCGCCGAATGTAGAATGGTGATTAATTATCAAGCAAGATAATAATTTATTAAAAGGCAACGGGTACCTCTGTCGTACGAATGTCAACGGTGTTCGCATAGTCGATGACCGTTGATATAGTTGACCTCAACTTGTAAAGGAGGGTGCGCACATGCCGCAGACGACGTACATTCGCCGCGTTGCCGCGCGCGCCCTGTATATGGCTCGGAGTCGCATATGAGCGGGTATGTTCACGGCTCCGGGAGAGACGACGCACAACTAAATAATCGACCGCAAAGCAGGTTCCCCAAAATTCCGGGTTTAGGCGCGGCTGGGTTTTCGCCACCCACCGTGCAGCAATACCGTAGCTATTCATTTTTGGTTCGAGAGGGGAACCGTCATGGCTGAAGAATTCGATTTTCATCCGATGTGGGAGAGCCTCGGCATGAATCTTGCCGACCACGACATGCTGCTGGGCGCCGTGGGCCAGATGTACGGCGATATGTTCCTGACGCAGAACAATCGCCCCAAGGCCACGTCCTACCTGGACTTTGTGGCCACCAACATCCACAGCGGCCGTATTAAGGAGATGCTCGACAAGAAGGAGGCCGGCGAGGCCACCAAGATCGTCGGTTCGTTCTGCGTCTACGTGCCCGAGGAAATTGTGCTCGCCTGCGACGGTATCCCTGTGGGTCTGTGCTCGGGTGCCGATTGGGCAACCGATAAGGTCGAGGAGCACCTGCCGCGCAATACCTGCCCGCTTATCAAGAGCTTTGCCGGCTTTAAGCTGGGCGAGGTCTGCCCCTACATTGAGTCGAGTGACCTGGTGGTGGGCGAGAACACCTGCGATGGCAAGAAGAAGGCTTATGAGTTTTTTGCCACGCAAAAGAACATGTACGTCATGGATATTCCCAACGTACACGACGAGTCGACGCTCGTGACCTGGAAGGCCGAGGTCAAGAAGCTCGCCGCCAAGATCGAGGACGAGTGCGGCGTCAAGATTACGCCTGAGCGTCTGAAGGCCGCCATCCACGCCGTCAATGAGAAGCGCCGTGCCCTGCAGCGCCTCGCTGCCACGCGCGCTGCCGACCCGGCGCCCATCAGCGGTCTCGACAGCCTGCTGACCGTTCAAGCCGCCTTTATGGACGACACGCCGCGTCTGACCGGAGCCATCAACGATATGGCGGCTGAGTGCGAGCAGCGTGTCGAGGCTGGCGAGGGCGTGGCGCCCAAGGGGACCAAGCGCATCCTGTACACCGGTACGCCCATGGCCGTGCCCAACTGGAAGCTGTTCAACCTGATCGAGAAGGCCGGTGGCGTCGTGGTGGGCGAGGAGTCCTGCACGGGCTCGCGCTACTACAAGGACCTGGTCGACGAGTCCGGCGAGACGGTCGACGAGATGCTCGACGCCATCGCGGAGCGCTACTTTAAGATCAACTGTGCCGTCTTTACGCCCAACGACCAGCGTATGAAGGACATTGTCCAGATGGCCAAGGACCTGCATGCCGACGGTATCGTCGACGTGGCCCTGCAGTTCTGTACGCTCTACGAGATGGAGTCGTTTGCCGTGGAGAAGGCCGCCGAGGAGGCCGGCATTCCGTTTATGCACATCACGACCGACTACGCCGGCGAGGACGCCGGTCAGCTGCAAACCAGGATTGAGGCTTTCTTGGAAACCATTTAGGGCTATCCGTCTCGGCGGTTTCCCCAGGCACCCGATCTTGCCGTTCAAACCGTCGCTTGCTACCAAAGTATGCGGCGCTCATCTTTCACGGCAACCTCGGGCACCTGGGAAAGCCGTTTCCTTGGTTGGTTAAAAGGTTTGTTAAGGAGTTATATGTCGGAAAATATTGAGCAGCCGTTGCCGTCCACGTTTGAGGAGTTCAACGAGCAGCGCAAGGCGGCGTTTATTCGCGTCAAGGATTATAAGCAGGCGGGTAATCGCCTGGTCGGTTTTCTGTGTAGCTACACGCCGCTCGAGATTATCGATGCCGCGGGGGCTGCGAGCGTGGCGCTGTGCGGCACGTCCGACGAGGTGATTCCCGAGGCCGAGAAGGTGCTGCCGGCAAATCTCTGTCCGCTCATCAAGTCGACGTACGGCTTTGCCTACTCGCAAAAGTGCCCGTTTACGTACTTTAGCGACATGATCATCGGCGAGACCACCTGCGACGGCAAGAAGAAGATGTACGAGCTACTCAACGAGCTCAAGCGTACGCACATTCTGCATCTTCCGCAGGGCCGCGACCGCGCCTACGAGCGCGAGGGCTGGTACGAGGAGTGCCGCCTGCTCAAGGAGGAGCTCGAGGGCTTCTACGGCATCACGATTACCGACGATGACCTGCGCGCTGCCGTCCGTCGTCGCAACCGCTTGCGTGCGGCCCAGCTCGAGATGTTTGCGCTGCAGGCCAACCAGCCGGCGGCCATGAGCGGCGTCGACCTGATGAGCACCATGTTTGCCGGTACGTTTAGTTTTGATATCGAGGCCTATACGCAGCAGCTGGAGCAAAAGGTTGCCAAGCTGCGCGAGGCCTACGACGCGGGCGAGCGCCCGGTTGCGGCGGATGCCAAGCGCATTCTGATCACCGGCTGCCCGGTGGGCGGTGTGATCAACAAGATCGGTCGCACCATCGAGTCCAACGGCGGCGTGGTCGTTTGCATGGACGACTGCTCGGGCGAGCGTACGGCGGCCATGATGATCGACCCGGAGGCTCCCGACATCCTGCGCGCCATCGCCGACCGCTACCTGGATATCAACTGCTCGGTCATGACGCCCAACGACGGTCGTATGGACAACACCCTGGCCATGTGCGAGAAATACCACGTCGACGGTGTGGTGGAGAATGTGCTCCAGGCGTGCCACACCTTTAACGTGGAGAGTGCGCGCATGCAGGAGGCTGTCGAGGGTGCGGGTATTCCGTACATGAAGATCGAGACCGATTACAGCAACGGCGACATGGGCCAGATCGAGACCCGCATCGCCGCCTTCATCGAAACCCTCTAGCTTCCTCAGGCGCCGGATCTTGCTCCTCAAACCGTCGCTTGCGTACCCAAAGTACGCTGCGCTCCTCTTTCGGGGCAATCTCCGGCACCTGAGAAACCTAGAGCTAAGGCGCCTGAACGCGCCGCTACCTTTGATGTTTAGATTGGAAGAGAGCCATGATAGGGATCGGGATCGATATCGGGTCTACGGCGGCTAAGGCTGCTGTGGTCGACGGGGAGGGTTCGGTGGCGTGGACGTGTGTGCAGCCAACCGGGTTCTCCTCGGTCGATGCGGCCGAGCGCCTGCGCGGCGAGCTTGCTGCGTCCGGCTACGACGTGGCAGCCGACGATGCTGTCTCTTATACACATCTCCGAGCCCACGAGAC
>URWS01000051.1 GCA_900551605.1 uncultured Collinsella sp.
TCTACACTTATGCGATCGTCGGCAGCGTCAGATGTGTATAAGAGACAGGTAGGCGCTCGACCGTCATCGGCGAGCCGTCGGGCAGCACGGGCTTCTGTGCTTCGAGCGCATCGGCCAGGGCTGCCACGCGCTCGACGTCGGCGGGGTAGCGGTCGTAATACTGCTGCGTCTTGGCTGCCATGCGTGGGAAGGTGTGCGCGTAGACCTCGCTGGCGCTCGCCGGCACGTGCGGAATGCCGCCGCAGGTAAAGCTTGCCGCCACGCCCTCGGGGAAGAGCGACAGATAGCTCAGCGTCAAAAAGCCGCCGTAGCTCTGGCCGAGCGTGACCCACGGCTTGCCGCCAAAGCCCACTAGACGCAGGTACTCAAAATCGCGCACGATGGAGCTGGCGAGGTGGCGCTTGAGGAAGTCCGCCTGCGAGCGTGCTGTATCGGCGCCGACGGCCGTTGCGCGATCACCCAGTGCCTTGATCGTGCGTCCGTCCACGCAGCTACTGCGTCCGGTGCCGCGCTGGTCGGGAAGGACCACGCGGAAGTGCTTGACGGCCTCCTCGATCCAGCCGTCGCTTGTGGGCGACAGCGGACGCGGGCTCTCGCCGCCGGGGCCGCCCTGCAAAAACAGGAGCAGCGGCAGATCGTCGTTGATGCGGTCGGGCGCGCAAACCACGCGGTAGAAGAGCTTGATGCTCTCGGGCGCGCCGGCGATGGGTGCCGGCATAGCGCCGCGGCGCATGGTGCTGCCGACGGCCAGGAGCATCGGCTCCAGGCCGCGCCAGTCAAGGGGGACGTCGATGCTGTGGTCCTCGACGTAAAGGCCGGGGACGTGGTACGAAGTGATGAGGGCCATGTGAGTCTTCCGTTCGTTGCGGTGTTTCGGGTTGACCAATTCTACCGCCGCGGGCGAGGCCATGCGCAAATCGGCTACCATGGTTGCAAACTTCTAGGAGAAAGGGCCGCCCATGTCGGTCGATATAGCCACGTATGTCCACGATCTTGCCGTTGCCGCCAAGGCAGCGTCGGCCTCGCTTGCCACGGCGAGCGATGAGCAGCGCCAGGAGGCCGTGCGCGCCATGGCCGCAGCACTGCGCAACGGTGTCGACTCCATCGTCGCCGCCAACGAGCTCGATATGTCCGCCGCGCGCGATGCGGGTACCTCGGCCGGACTGCTCGATCGCCTGCTGCTGACGCCCGAGCGCGTCGAGGGCATGGCCGCCGGTTTGGAGAAGCTCGCCGAGCTGCCCGATCCCGTCGGTCGTGTACTCGATCACCGCGTGCTTTCAAGCGGCGTGGACCTGACCCGCGTGAGTGTGCCGCTGGGCCTGGTCGCTATGGTCTACGAGGCGCGCCCCAACGTGACGGCCGACGCCGCAGGCATCTGCATACGCACCGGCAACGCCTGCATTCTGCGCGGCGGTTCGCTGGCCTATCACTCGTGCGCCATGATCGCCGAGCTGCTGGCCGATGCGCTCGAGGCCAAGGGCTTCCCGCGCGAGGCCGTGTCGATGATCGAGTCCACCGACCGCGAGGCCACTGGCGAGCTCATGAAGCTCCGCGGCATTGTCGACGTACTCATTCCGCGCGGCGGTGCAGGCCTGATCCAGCGCTGCGTGCGCGAGTCGCTTGTGCCGGTGATCGAGACGGGCACGGGCAACTGCCACATCTACGTGCATGAGTCCGCCGACTTTGATAAGGCGCTCAACATTATCGTTAATGCCAAGACCCAGCGTGTAGGCGTGTGCAATGCCGCCGAGTCGCTGCTGGTCGACCATGCTGTGGCCGATGCGTTTTTGCCTGCGGTCGTTGCCGTGCTGCACGACCACGGCGTGCTCATTCACGGCGACGAGGCCACGTGCGCCGCGTGCGCCGACGCCGGCTTTGTGGAGGGCGATGACTACGTCGCCGCGACTGAGGAGGACTGGGGTCGCGAGTACCTGGCGCTCGAGATGAGCGTGAAAGTCGTGGCAAACGAGGACCAGGCCATCGCACACATCAATCGCTACGGCACGATGCACTCCGAGGCCATCGTTGCCGAGGACACGGACGCTTGCGAGCGCTTCCTGGATGCGGTCGATGCCTCGGCCGTATACTCCAACGCCAGCACTCGCTTCACTGACGGCGGCGAGTTTGGCTTGGGCGCCGAGATCGGTATCTCGACCCAAAAACTCCACGCCCGTGGCCCCTTTGCCGCCGAGGCCCTCACCACCTACAAATACAAGCTCCGCGGCACCGGCCAGGTCCGCCCCTAAACCTACCAAAAAGGGACAGGTTTATTTTGGCAGGTTTTATCTGCGGTTTTGCCGGGCGACACGTTCGCCCGGCTTTCTTCTCCGCATAACTTTTTTGCCTTTCGGCTTGAGCCGCGGCGATATACGATAGTGACACCGTGTCCTAACATCGACTCACCTGGAGGTATTGCCATGTCCCAGACGCTTTCCGCCGGAATCACCCGCGACCGCGCGTTTGAACTGCTTAACGAGCACAACAAAGACCCGTTCCACATCACCCATGGCGAGACGGTCGAGGGCACCATGCGCTACTTTGCGCGCGAGTTCGACCCCGAGAACGAGGAGTTTTGGGGCATCGTCGGCCTGCTGCACGACTTGGATTGGGAGGAGCATGAGGACGACCCCATGAACCACACCATCTATGCTGCCGAGATTCTTAAGGGCGAAGGTGCGTCTCCCGAGCTCATTCGCGCCATCCAGACGCACACGTCGGACTTCAACACCTCGCTGCCCAAACCCGAGCTGCAGATGGAAAAGATCCTGTTTGCCTGCGATGAGCTCACCGGCCTGATCGGCGCCGCCGTCATCATGCGCCCGAGCAAGAGCGTTATGGACTTTACGACCAAGTCGCTCAAGAAGAAGTTCAAGGACAAGCGCTTTGCCGCCGGCTGCTCGCGCGACGTGATTTCGCAGGGCGCCGAGATGCTCGGCTGGGAGCTCCCCGAGCTCTTTGACCGCACCATCGCGGCCATGCAGTCCTTCGCGCCCGACCGCGACACCTTCTAGGCCTAACCTGCCAAATTGGGACAGGTTTATTTTGGTAGATTTTATCTGGGAAAACGCTTCCGTTGGACGTTATTCAGCGGAAGCGTTTTCTGTTTGAGATGGAGACGCTGGCGAATGCGGTGCCTCGCGGCAGGCAGTTGCGCTTCGCCGTATCCGTAACTCGGTAAACGCGACGTTAGGACGCGTTCTTGATAATCCATGTTCCCAGTCCGGTTAGCAGCTGAACCTGCTTAACCGTTAGTCCTTGTTTTCGAAGCGCGAGAATCGCCTCATTGCGAAGTGGCTTGGAGACGGATTTAAGTTCCGTCGGAGCACATCCTGCGACACTCTGCACGATTGCCGTGCCAAATTCGCATAGATCTTCCTCGCGAACCTTGGCTGTTGCGCTGGGGCGATAGGGAAGCGACGGCGTACTTTCCATGAGCTTAAGGTATGAGCGAGGTGTTGGGAATAAAACACCGACAACGCTGCCGGTGACATGCGGCCGTGACCTGGCGCTCATTAGATACTCGCGATGGCTGCTCCAGGGATATTCGTCATATGCCGCCAGTCCTGCTTTTTGTGGATTCAGATGGATGTATCGAATTGCTTCGAGTAAATATACTTCCGACTTAATGGGCGAATCCCAAAACCGTTCCTGAAACACGTGGCCGATATGCCCTGTCCGCGCATTGTACCTGCCCGCATACGATACGGCTACCGCGTGCATCGCGTCGCTCTTACGGTCGTCCGGATCGTCGATGAGTAGATGAATGTGGTTCCCCATAAGACACCAAGCGATAAGCTCGATATTGTGTTTGGGGAGGATCGCATCGAGGATCTGAAGCATTGCGATTCGGTCCTCGGCATCGTCAAACAGCAATTGCCCTCCGTTTCCACGCAACGTGACGTGGAAATAACCGGTTGGTGACTTTGAACGAGATTTTCTCGGCATGGCCCCTCCTTTAGCTTGGATGGGCTGAAGATACCTCATTCGGGGGCTTCGGTTGTCGAGATTCGGTTCACCGACTATAGCTGCTACCTGCCGAAATATAATTGCGTTTTCAAATTGATGCTTTTTAATGGTAATTGAGTAAGACGGGCGCGCTTGTTGTGGATGCAGGCGTTGGTTACGTCGATCTGGACGGCCCTCGCGTGATGTCATCGCAAATGGGCTTCACGCATTTTTACGGCGATAGAAAAATGGTCGGGCGCTCTTAAATAAAACGGAGCACCCGACCATTTACTGATTGTTTGTTGATGTTTGGCCAGATAAAACCTGCCAAAATAAACCTGTCCCTTTTTGGCAGGTTAGTTGAGGGCGGCTTGGGCTAGGCGGGCTTCGGCGGCCTCCTCGGTGACGCCCAAGGCCACGGCGAACTCCTCGATGGAGCGGCGCTTGGCCTCCTTGAGTACGCGCATGTAGTAGGAGCTGGGCTTTTTATCAGCTTCCTCGGCCTGGCGAATGCGGTGCATCATGGTCTTTGCCACGCGGACCGTCTCGGGCGCGCCCAGCTTGAGCTGCTGCTTAAAGTGCGTCTCCTCAAGTGAGCTGTTGCGCTCGGTAAAAGTGTCGCACTCCAGCTCGTCATAGTGGCTCAGCAGGTGCTCGGCATCTTGCTGAGAGATGGCGGCGTGCAAACGGTCGGCCTGCGCCACGGGGTACATGAGGATCGTCTGCGCATGTCCCTGCTTGGTCTCGAGCAACAGCATGGGCTGCGGTGTGTCGTCCCTAAAACCGACGACGGTGCAGACTCCCTGACCCGGATGAATGACGTGTTGACCGATTGAGAACATGCTACCTCCAACTTATACGAATTTACGTATGTCTAGAATAACACGCTGACGTGCGCAAACCCTTACTTTATGCAGGAAAAGCACACAACTCTGATAGGTAAGAGTATTCGATAACAGGCGCAGCTCATTCACACCTTTATACATTTTTAACGCCTGCATAATCTGCAGGCAGACTGGCATCTTTGAGTGACTCCATACAAGCTGTAGTCAATTTTGTGCATATGCAATATCGATTGGCTTTACCCTGCGACAGTGCCCGTCGCTTGTGATAGAGTGCTACAAACTCTGGCTTTTGCCCTACGAGTGACCAAGAGCTCGGGGGCTTTAACACAAGGAGGACCTATGCCCGAGAAGATTGAAGAGCTGGTACGCGCTGCGCTTGCTGCGGCCCAGGAGGCCGGCGACCTTTCCGCATTTGAACTTGACGATTGCGCCATCGAGCGACCGGCTGACACTTCTCATGGCGAGTGGACCTCTACCATGGCCCTGAAGTCCGCCAAGCTGGCCCATTGCGCCCCGCGCAAGATCGCCGAGGCCATCGTTGCCCATATGCCCGAGGACCCCGCGATCGAGAAGGTCGAGATCGCAGGCCCCGGCTTCATCAACTTCTACCTCTCCGTTGCCGTCAAGAATGCCATCTTTGGCGAGGCCCGCGAGAAGGGCATGGACTTCGCTAAGTCCAACGTCGGTGGTGGCCTGAAGACCCAGGTCGAGTTCGTTTCCGCTAACCCTGTCGGCCCCATGCACATCGGCCACGGCCGCTGGGCCGCTCTGGGCGACTCGCTCTGCCGCGTCATGGACCACGCCGGTTACGACATCCAGCGTGAGTTCTACATCAACGACCACGGCTCTCAGATGAACACCTTCGGCAACTCCATCAGCACGCGCTATATGCAGCTTGCCGACATCATCGCCAAGCAGGGCGTGGATATCGACGAGGCTCACAAGCTTCTGATCGCCGACCGCGACGCCTTTGTTGCCGACGAGGGCGACGAGCACCCCGAGACCCATCCGTATCAGGACAACTTTGCCGAGACTCTGGGCAAGGACTCCTACGGCGGCGACTACATCATCGACGAGGCTGCCGAGTTCTGGCGCACCGACGGCGATAAGTGGGTCGAGGCCGATCCGCAGGAGCGCATGGAGAGCTTCCGTGAGCGCGGCTACGTAAAGATGGTCGACAACATGCGCGACCTCTGCCACGCCGTCAATTGCGACTTCGATCGTTGGTACTCCGAGCGTTCGCTGTATGTGAAGGACACCGAGGGCGAGACCGCCGGCACCTCCGCCGTCGACCGCGCTTTTGAGAAGCTCGACAAGATGGGCTACCTCTACACCAAGGACGGCGCCCTGTGGTTCCGCTCCACCGACCTGGGCGATGACAAGGACCGCGTCCTGATCAAGTCCGACGGCGAGTACACCTACTTCGCCTCCGACGTTGCCTATCACTGGGATAAGTTCCAGCGCGTCGACCACGTCATCGACATCTGGGGTGCCGACCACCACGGCTACATCGAGCGCGTCCGCTGCGTCTGCGACGCTCTTGGCTATCCCGGCAAGTTTGAGGTTCTGCTGGGCCAGCTCGTCAACCTGCTGCGCAACGGCAAGCCCGTCCGTATGTCCAAGCGTAAGGGCACCATGGTGACCCTTCAGGAGCTCGTCGACGAGGTCGGCTCCGATGCCGCTCGCTACACGCTCATTTCCAAGAGCTCTAACCAGATGGTCGACTTCGACATCGAGGCCGTTAAGAAGCGCGACAACTCCAACCCGGTGTACTACGTGCAGTACGCTCACGCCCGCGTGTGCTCCATCCTGCGCCGTGCCGCTGACGTTACGCCCGAACAGGCTGACGAGATGGGCATGAAGGCCGTCGCCGCCAAGGCCATCGGTGAGAACGTCGATTACTCGCTGTTGACCGACCCGACCGAGCTTGCCCTTTCGCGTAAGCTCAACGAGCTCACCGACCTCATCGCCAGCTGCGCTCGTGATCGCGCCCCGTTCCGTCTGACGCACTTTGCCGAGGAGCTTGCCGGCGACTTCCACAGCTTCTATGCTGCTTGCCAGGTGCTGCCGAGCGAGGGCCGTCCCGTCGACCCCGAGCTTTCGCGTGCCCGTCTGGCCGCTTGCGATGCCGTTCGCGTGACGCTCGCCCTGGTGCTCACCCTCGTTGGCGTTTCTGCGCCCGAGCAGATGTAATCTGCGAGTCATTTGACCGTACAGACTTGGTTTAACTAAGCCTTGAAAGCCCGATCTCCATGCGGAGGTCGGGCTTTTTGCATAAACGCCGGCGTATTGACGAATTTGGAACTGCTGGAAATACGAAACTATGCCGGTTTACTACGATGAATTGAGATATTCCAACCACGCCGGCTTTTCGCTAAAAAGTGCAAGTCATCTACCTGCGGTTTTAGTTCAACATGTTTCGGAGTGGTCGCGATTGAGCGATTCATCGTAGTAAACCGCCATAGTTTTGGCGGAGGCAGTCAGATTTGTGGGCGGTAAACCAAAGAGTGTCCCTTTTGAATAGTCGTTTAAGAACGTCCCCAATGACTAAGTTGCAGGTGGCGGCGGTTGTGTTACACTAACGCTGCGTATATGACGCAAATATCTCGATACAGATCAATGATGTCCGTCGGTATTTGACGGAGCTAGACTGTTTAGCCGCCCTGAAGGTTTATGCAGGGAGCATGTGATCACAGGGCTTGAAAAGAAAGTTGAGCAAACACTGTGTCTGATCAACAGCAAGATAACGAAATAACGACGACGCATGCCGCTCCCGCTGCACCGGTTGCGTCGGACCAGGTCGCGGCGCCCGCGCAAGCCTCGGCTCCTGAGACGCCTAAGGCTGCTTCGACGCCTACGCCTGCAGCGGCCGAGAAGGCCGTGCCTGCAACTGGTGAGGAGGCTGCTCCGGCAAAGCCCAAGCGCACGCGCCGCACGGCCAAGCCTGCCGCTGACGGCGAGGAGGTCACCAAGCCCAAGCGCCGTACCACGCGCACGACGCGCGCCAAGCGCACTGTTGCAGCTGACTCCTCGACGCCGATTTCCGATGAGGTCGCGCAGGCACGTGCGTTGGCGCAGATTAGCGAGGCTCAGGTGGTGCGCGCCCGCCGCCGTGCTGCCGAGCGCGAGGCCGCGGCTCTGACCGAGCTTGCAGCTCCGTCTGTGCCCGAGACCCCTGCCGCCACCGAGACCCCTGCCGCCGACCAGCCGACCGAGAAGCCGGCACCGCGCACACGCCGTCGCACGGTTGCTAAGGCCGAGCAGGTTGCCGATCAGGTAACCCCCGAGCTCACCGAGGCTTCGGTTCGTTCCACGTCAGGGGAGGGCACATCGCCTGCTGAGCCTGCTGCGCCTGTCGAGGTCAGCGAAGTTCCCGTTGTCGATCCTGTCTCTTATACACATCTCCGAGCCCACGAGACTAAGGCGAA
>URWS01000052.1 GCA_900551605.1 uncultured Collinsella sp.
TAGTCTCGTGGGCTCGGAGATGTGTATAAGAGACAGCCATCGCCGGTTCCAAGGACCTGGGCATCCAGGAGATCAGCGACGCCGCCGACGTTGTCGCCAACGCCGTCGACCCCGAGGCCAACATCATCTTCGGTACCGTTGTCGACGAGTCCCTGGGCGATCAGGTGCGTATCACCGTCATCGCTACGGGCTTCTCCGACTCCAACGTCAACCGTCAGGACGAGCTCTTTGCCGCTCAGCAGTCTCAGAGCAAGGCCGCTGCCTCCGCTGAGCCGCGGCGCACCGCTCCGGCCACCAGCCCGGCTCAGGCCGCTCCGACCCGCAACGTCGGTGGCACCGAGCTTCCTAACTTCGGCAATGATCAGTTCGAGCTTCCCGACTTCCTGAAGCGCGGCAGCTTCTAAGTCGTTCTTTGCATTGTTGTGCACAGGGGCGTGTCCGTATGGACGCGCCCTTTTTATTTCGACTTTGTAAACTAGAACCTCCAATCTCTTTACGTTCCCTTTACGATTGCCTCCAGCGCAGCAGGTATCCTTTTAAAGAAGTATGACAGCCGTATAAACGCGGGCTGTAGCGGCGATGCCGCGGTACTTGTGTTATTAGGAGGCTTTAGTATGGCAGCACGTGCGGACAACGTTTCGCGTGTCGACCATGATGGAGTTACGTTGGTGGAAGGCGCGACATCCGATGTTCGCTTTGCCTTCACCGAGCGCGCCGGTGGTGTTTCCGAAGATGCGTACTCCTCACTCAACTTGGGCTCGCATGTTGGCGATGATCCCTTTGCTGTTCAAGAAAATCGTCGCCGCGCACTCGAGGCTATGGGTGCCGCCGAGTGCGAGCACAACCTGCTCGTTCCCAATCAGGTCCATGGTGACCATATCGTTGCGGTGACCTCGAACGGCGCCGATGACCTTGAGGACGTTCGCGAGCAGATTGCCGAGGGTTGCGATGCCATCGTCTGTACGGCTCATAACGTGCCCGTGCTGCTCTGCTTTGCCGACTGCGTTCCCGTGGTGCTGGTGGCCCCTGGCGGATTTGCCGTGGTGCACTCCGGTTGGAAGGGTACGATTGCACGTATTTCCGCCAAGGCGTGCCAGGCGCTTTGCGATGCTGCCGGCTGCGATGCGAGCGACGTTTCCGCCTACATCGGCCCCCATATCTTGGGTGACGAATATGAGGTATCCCAGGAACTCATGAATCGCTTTGCCGCCGAGTTCTCTTGCATCGATGCGAGCGCCTCTCGCATGCTCGATCTTTCCGCTGCCATTTGCGAGGCGCTGGTAGATGTCGGTGTCGATGCGGATACTATCGTGGATACCCAGCTTTCGACCGTGCGTCAGAACGATCGCTTTTATTCCTACCGTAACGAGGACGGTACCTGTGGGCGCCATGCTGCGATCGGCGTGATGCTATGAGAAAGATCGTATCGGTCCTGAGCGCCGCTGTGCTTACGCTTACGCTGTGCGCCTGTTCTTCGGGATCTTCTACCTCTTCCATTACCGTCGCCGGCTCCACGACCTGCCTTCCTATCGCCGAGATTGCGGCCGAGGGCTTTAAGGAGGAGACCGGCATCGATGTGCTCGTCTCCGGTTTGGGTTCTTCCGCTGGCATCGAGGCCGTCAGCGCCGGCACGGCCGATATCGCCAGTTCTTCCCGTGGACTCAATGCCGACGAACAGGATCTGGGCCTGACTCCCATCGTCATTGCCCACGACGGTATTGCGGTCATCGTGAACGACGACAACCCCGTCGATAACCTCTCGACCGAGCAGCTCCGCGATATCTACGCCGGCAAGATTACCAACTGGAAGGAAGTCGGCGGAGAGGACCTGAAGATCCAGGTCATCAACCGAGACGAGGCGTCCGGTACGCGCGAGGCCTTCCGCACCATCGTGATGGACGGCACGCCGTTCGATCGCCGCTCGGCTGTTCTTTCGGGTACGGGCCAGGTGCGCGATGTCGTGTCCCGCTCTCGTGGCGCTATTGGCTACATCTCGCTGGGTTTTGTCGAGAGCCTCAACGCCAAGACCTCAGTCAAGGCCGTCTCGGTCAATCATGTTGAGGCGTCCGAGAAGACGGTCGCGAGCGGCGGCTATCCCATCTCGCGCGACCTTTACTTCTTTGTGAAGGGCGAGCCTTCGCAGCAGGCGCAGGATTACATCGACTACGTGACGTCCGAAAAGATGGACAAGCAGATTCGCGAGGCGGGCTTTATTCCCGTCGCCAACGACGAGAAGGGGAGTGAGTAGCATGGAAGCACAGAAAAACTCCCAGACTGAGCAGAATGCTCAGGCGCCCAAGAAGCGCGAGCTGGCGCTCGTATCGCGCAGTACCTATATCAAGGAGAAAGCGCTGCAGTGGATCTTCTTTGCCTGCGCGTTCTTGGCGGTCGTTACCGTCATCCTGATTTTTGTCTTTACCACGTACTCGGCGCTTCCCGTCTTTACCGACATCGGTCTGGCGGACTTCCTTAGCTTTACGTGGGCGCCCTCCGAGGGCCACTACGGCATCTTGTCGCTGCTTGCCGGCTCGGGCCTGGTGACCGTCGGTGCACTCGCCATGGGCGTGCCGCTGGGCGTGGGTACGGCCGTTTACCTGGTCGAGATTGCCAGCAAGCGCGTGCGCAAGCTCATCAGCCCCGCCGTTGACCTGCTGGCAGGCATCCCTTCTATCATCTACGGCTTCTTTGGCATGATCATCATCCGCCCGTTTATCGCACAGCTGACCGGCGGCCTTGGTTTTGGTGCGCTGACGGCGTGGTTCGTGCTCGCCATCATGATCGTCCCCACCATCACTACGCTCACCATCGATGCCCTCAATTCCATTCCCATGGGCATTCGCGAGGCATCCTATGCCATGGGTGCCACCAAGTGGCAGACCATCTACAAGGTCGTGCTTCCTGCAGCCAAGCTGGGCATCGTCGATGCAATTGTCTTGGGTATGGGGCGTGCCATCGGTGAGACCATGGCCGTGCTGATGGTCGTGGGCAACGCTCCGGTCATCCCGGACAGCATCTCGAGCCCCATCTCGACGCTCACGAGCCAGATCGCGCTCGACATGAGCTATTCCTCGGGCCTGCACCGCTCGGCTCTGTTTGGCATGGGCGTGGTCCTGTTTATCATTTCCGCTGCACTGGTGGGTATCGTCCGCCTGATTTCCAAGAAGAGGGGGTAGGCTATGTCCGATTCCGTTGACACGATGGTCGATACGACCTCGTCGCGCGAGCGCATCAAGCGTGCCCTTTCCCATGGCAAGAAGGGCCGCATCAACAAGGACCTCTCCAACAAGATCATGCTCGGCGTGTTTCGCGCCGCGGCCTATATCACCACGCTGGTGCTGATCGCCATCATCGCCTACGTGGTCATCAACGGCCTGCCGCATATCTCGCTCGACTTTATCTTTGGCTGGCCGCAGGGCGTCAACGCCGAGGGCGGCATTTGGCCCACGATCGTCTCGACCGTCTACGTGACGGCGCTCGCCATGCTCATCTGCACGCCGGTTGCCGTCCTGGCTGCGGTCTATCTGGCCGAGTACGCCAAGCAGGGCAAGGTCGTCGACATTATTCGCTATGCTGCCGATGCCCTGGCCTCGGTGCCCTCCATTGTTATGGGCCTCTTTGGCTACGCCTTGTTTGTCGAGGCCATGGGCTTGGGCCTTTCGATGGTCTCGGCCGCCCTGGCACTGGCACTTCTGATGCTGCCCATCGTCATGCGTACCACCGAGGAGGCAATCCGCGCCGTTCCGCGCTATATCCGTTGGGGTGCATATGGCCTGGGCGCCACCAAGTGGCAGGTCGTCTCCAAGATCGTGCTTCCTTCTGCCTTTGGCCGCATTGCCACCGGCATCGTACTTGCCATCGGCCGCGCCATCGGCGAGACCGCGGTGGTGCTCTACACCATGGGTCAGGCCATCAATCTGCCTATTTCGCCGCTCGATTCCGGTCGTCCCATGACCGTTCACCTTTATCTGCTTGCCAACGACGGCATCAACATGAACGCAGCCTACGGCACCGCGCTTTTGCTGATGGCGATTATTCTGGCCTTCAACCTGTTTGCGCGTTATCTGTCGCGCAAGCGCCACTAGTTAAGGAGTCCCATGTCCGTCTATCAGTCCGCTCCCACGCCGGAGCAAGCGGCCATCACGGCCAAGGATTTCAACTTCTGGTACGGTGACTTTCATGCGCTGACGGGGCTTGACCTCAACATCGCCAAAAACGCCATCACCTCGTTTATCGGCCCTTCGGGCTGCGGCAAATCGACGTTTTTGCGCTGCATCAACCGTATGAACGACCTTATCGAGGGTACGCGCGTCGAGGGCACCATGACGCTCGACGGCAACGATATCTATGCCGAGGGCGTCGACCCGGTCGACCTTCGTCGCCGCGTGGGCATGATTTTTCAGCAGCCCAACCCGTTTCCCAAATCCATCTACGAGAATGTCGCTTTTGGCCCTCGTCTGCAGGGCGTGACTAGCAAAAGCGACCTCGACGACATCGTGGAAGAATCGCTCAAGCGCGCCAACCTCTGGAAAGAGGTATCCAATCAGCTCAACAAGGATGGTTTGGCGCTCTCGGGCGGTCAGCAGCAGCGTCTGTGCATCGCGCGCGTGCTTGCGGTGCAACCCGATGTCCTCCTGATGGACGAGCCCTGCTCCGCCATCGACCCCACGTCCGTCTCTAAGGTCGAGGATCTGATGGCCGAGCTGGCGCCCGAGATGACGATTATCATCGTCACGCATTCAATGCAGCAGGCGGCTCGTATCAGTGACTACACCGCGTTCTTCTTGCAGGAAGTTGCCGGCGAGCCCGCCACGCTCATCGAGTATGGTCAAACCGACGCGATCTTCACCAGCCCGGTGGACTCGCGGACGGAAGACTATATCACCGGCCGCTTTGGCTGATTGGTGCGACTAGTCCCAAGCCGATCGGATCTGGTCCGGTGCGTATTCACTGTGCGGGCGGCATGACCGCACCCAACTGATTGGAGTGAACCATGCGTAAACTGTTTTCCCGTCAGCTCATCGAGGCCCGCCACGAGATGCTGAGCATCTACGAGGCCGTCGATCTGGCCCTCCACGATGCCGTTAAGGCCTATGTGACCGACGACCGCAAGCTCGCCACCAAGACCAAGAAGCGCACGCTTTCGATTGACGCGCGCTGCGCTAACTTGGAGGCCGTGTGCTACAACCTGATCGCCACGCAGTCGCCGGTCGCCTCCGACTTCCGCCTGCTTCAGACGATCATCTACGTCGACTTTAACCTGCAGCGCATGACCGATAAGGTCCGCCAGATCTGCCGCGCCACGCGTCATATGATCAAGGCCGACATCTCGCTGCCCAAGGAGCTTGTCGGCACGGTCGAGGCTGAGGCTGAGGCTGTCTACCAGGTGCTGGGCTCTTCGCTTTCTGCGCTCGTCACCAATGACATGTCCATCATCTGCAACCTGGCCGTCGAGGACGAGCCGGTGCATGCGGCGTACGAGAAGTTCTTCCGTACCTTCAACCGCATGGACGCGGGCGAGTTTATGGATGACGACAGCAACTATGACGACCTGCGCCGCGCCATCATGGTTTCGCGCTACCTCGATCGCATCGCCTCGATTTCCATCGATGCCGCCTGCCGTCTGACGTTCCTTTTGACCGGCCAGCGCATGACTGCCGGCGATATCGCCCGCACGGACGAGGACGAGCTCGAGAGCATGCGCGTACCTTCGGGCGAGGGCGTTATCATGAGGCCCGCCGTCGACGCGCACTACGTTGCCAAGGTGCCTGCTAACGAGGTCAGCGAGGGTCTTCGCTACCTGCTCGATCATCTTGAGGACGAGGACGATGGCGAGGACGACGAGGAGTAAGTAACCCCGTTCGTCGAAAGATTGTAAATACCTAAGTGAGCGCGGCCTTGCACATGCGGGGCCGCGCTCTTGCGTTAGCATGGGACTACTTGTTTGGCTGTCAGCGGAGGCGATTGGCAATGGATAACTATTTGGACTTGATGCGCGCTCGCCGCGAGCAGATTCTGGAACGTTTTTATGCGGCGCTCGATCGCGCGGGCCGCCCCCACGACGCCGCGCGCCTCATTGCCGTGTCCAAGACCGTTGGTGTCGATGAGACCGTTGCCGCCATCCATGCGGGGTATCGCCATTTTGCCGAGAACCGCCCGCAGGAGCTGGTTCGCAAGCTCACGGGTCTGGCTGAGCATCCGGAGCTGCCCGAGGTGCGCTTCGATATGATCGGCAACCTGCAGACCAATAAGATCAATGCGGTGCTGGGCTCAGCCGAGCTGATTCACTCGGTGGGTTCGCTGCATCTGGCGCAGGCGATCTCGAGCCGTGCTGTCCGCAAGATTGAGGCAGGCGAGCTCGCCGGCCCTCAGCGTGTGCTCATTGAGGTCAATGTGAGTGGTGAGGAGTCGAAGGGGGGCTTTTCGCCCGATGAGATTCGCGCCGCCGCGGGTGAGCTTGCGGAACTTGAGGGAATTTGCGTGCAGGGGCTTATGACTATGGCGCCCCGGGGGAATAAGGATGTGGCACGCCGCACCTTTGCGGGGCTTCGTGAGCTGAGGGATGAGCTGGAGGCGGCGCATCCTGATTTGAACCTGCCTGAGCTTTCCTGCGGCATGAGCGAGGACTTTGAGCCTGCCCTTGAGGAGGGCTCTACGCTCGTTCGCCTGGGCAGGGTAGTATTTAGCCCGGAGTTTGCAGTAAAATAAGGCTCTGAAGTGCGCACTGATTATCGGGGCGCCTGCACTAAACCGCGAGAGGACACAACCATGGGCTTCCTTGACGAGATTAAAAATAAGATGCACCTGGGCGGCCAGCAGGGTTACGACCAGGGTTATGGCCAGGACGACGACTACGGCTACGATGACGGCTATGACGATAGTTATCAGGGCAACGGCTACAGCGGTGCTTCGGGCGAGGGCTTCTACACCCAAGACGAGCCGAGCAACGGCCTGCTTGGCCAGACGCGCCGCGGTGAAGCTGAGTCGGTTGCCGTGTATACGCGCTCCGGTCAGCTGGTCGGCGATGACTCCCGCCATGCCACGACGTATAACCCGCCTTCGCGCTCGCAGGACAGTGTTGCGAGCGGTTATCGTCCTGGTGCCTATGACACGCCGTCTAGCTACGCCGAGAACACCCGCGCCCGTGCCGCCGCTGCGCCCGCGCCTGCACCGAGCGATGCCTCGGCCTATGCGAGCAATATCATCAACGCCACACCGCAGCTGCCGGCCTATGTCCTGCGCCCCGAGAGCTATGACGACGTGGAGACCGTGGTGCGCCGCGTTCGCACCAAGCAGCCTGTCGCACTGATTTTTGTGGGCGTACGCACCGAAGTTGCCAAGCGCGTCTTGGACTTCTCTTACGGCTTTGCCTGCGGTCTGGGTGCCACGGTCAAGGAGGTGGGCGACCGCGTGTTCATGGTGTTGCCCGCCGGCTGCGAGGTCAAAGATTCCGATCTCAAGAAGCTTCGTGCCGACGGCTACCTTAAGTAAAGACAAGACGAGGAGATTCCCATCAACATCTACACTATCGTCCAGCTGGTCAACACGCTGTTCAACTTCTATTCCACGCTCATTGTCGTCTACTGCTTTATGACGTGGATTCCCATGAAGCAGGGTGGTTTGCTTCAGGATATTGCCGCGGTGCTTGATAGCGTGTGCGGTCCGTGGCTCAACCTGTTCCGTCGTTTCATCCCGCCGATGGGCGGTATCGATTTTTCGCCGGTCGTTGCGATTATTGCGTTGCAGTTGGTGCAGAGGCTGGTTCTGCAGCTTCTTATAGGTATACTCGTGTAGAACTGACTTAGTAACTTACGTCGGGCGTGTAGCGCCGAGGCGATGAAAAGGAGACTTGTTATGGCTATTACCCCTGCAGACATCCAGGCTCAGACTTTCTCTGAGGCCAAGCGTGGCTACGATCCTGCCGAGGTCGACGTCTTCTTGGAGACGCTGTCCTCCGAGGTTGACGCTATGCTCGCTAAGATTGTCGACCTTAAGGGTCGTCTGACTGCTACCGAGCAGCAGCTTGCCGATGCGCAGGCTCCTGTCTCTTATACACATCTCCGAGCCCACGAGACTAAGGCGA
>URWS01000053.1 GCA_900551605.1 uncultured Collinsella sp.
TACGTGGGCGAGGACGTGGAGAACATCCTGCTTAAGCTCATCAATGCCGCCGACGGCGATATCGAGCGCGCGCAGGTGGGCATCATCTACGTGGACGAGATCGACAAGATCGCCCGCAAGGCCGAGAACCTCTCCATCACCCGCGATGTTTCGGGCGAGGGCGTTCAGCAGGCGCTGCTTAAGATCCTTGAGGGCACGGTGGCAAGCGTTCCGCCCACCGGCGGCCGCAAGCATCCCCAACAGGAGCTGCTGCAGATCGACACGACCAACATTCTGTTTATCTGCGGCGGTGCCTTTGTGGGTCTGGACAAGATCATCGCCGATCGCGTGGGCAACAAGGGCGTGGGATTTAACTCCGAGATCGCCGGCCCCACCTCGGTCGACGAGAATGACCTGCTGCGTCAGGTGCTCCCGCAGGACCTCAACGCCTTTGGCATGATCCCCGAGTTTGTGGGACGTACGCCCGTCGTCACCCAGACGCAGGCGCTCGACGAGGACGACCTGGTGTCGATCCTGACCGAGCCCAAGAACGCCGTGGTGCGTCAGTACCGCAAGATGTTCCAGCTCGAGGACGTTGAGCTTGAGTTTGAGGACGCCGCCCTGCACGAGATCGCCCGCATGGCGCTTGCTCGCAAGACTGGCGCCCGCGGCCTGCGCTCCATCTGCGAGGACGTGCTGCAGCAGACGATGTTCGACCTGCCCAGCGAGGAGGGCGTCACCAAGGTCATCGTGACCGAAGCCTCCGTAAAGGGCGAAGAACAGCCCCAGCGTATCTACGGTTAAACCAGCCTAAAACGTGTTTGCAAATAGCCTCTGACCATCAGCGGTCGGAGGCTATTTTATATATACGCAATAACCCCAACTACCTGTGCTATTCTGTGTGTTTGTTTAAGCCTCGGCAAAGTCAATTCAGACTGAAGTAATCGATACCTAAGGGGAGGAATGTAGGCCCGATTTTCGTAGATTCCGCACGAGCCGAAGACCGCTTAATGTGGTCTTCGAGCAGCCCAGGACCTGACCGAGCGAAAATCGGGCCTACATTCCTCCCCGGCGGGACAGGGAGAGATATATGGAAGAGATGCCCAAGAACTACGATCCGTCGACCAACGAGCCGGCGATTCTGCAGAAGTGGCTCGACGGCGGCTACTATAAGCGCCGTGAGGGCGTGGGCGACTGCACCGTCACCATTCCGCCTCCCAACGTGACCGGCAAGCTCCACATGGGCCATGCCACCGACGACTCCATCCAGGACGCCATCGTCCGTATGGCCCGCATGCGCGGCAAGTCCACGCGCTGGGTGCTGGGCACCGATCACGCCGGTATCGCCACGCAGACCAAGGTCGACAAGAAGCTCAAGAGCGAGGGAATCAGCCGCTTGGAGATTGGCCGCGATAAGTTTGTCGACGCCTGCTGGGATTGGACCCACGAGTACGGCGGCATCATCGTCGAGCAGATCAAGCGCATGGGCTGCTCCGTCGACTTCGACAACGAGCGCTTTACCATGGACGAGGACTACGCGCAGGCCGTACGCAAGGTCTTTTGCGACTGGTACCACGACGGCCTGATCTACCGTGGCAAGCGCATCGTCAACTGGTGCCCCAACTGCACTACCGCTATCTCGGACGACGAGGCTGAGTACAAGGATGAGAAGGGCCTTCTGTGGCACCTGCGCTACCCGCTGACCGAGCCGGTTAACGGCCAGGACTACATCGTCGTCGCCACCACGCGCCCCGAGACCATGCTCGGCGACACTGGCGTCGCCGTCTCCCCGAAGGACCCCGAGAAGGCCGCCTTCGTGGGCAAGACCGTCATGCTGCCGATCGTCAACCGCGAGATCCCCATCTTTGAGGATTGGCATGTCGACGCCAACTTCGGTTCCGGCTTCGTTAAGGTCACCCCGGCCCACGACCCCAATGACTACGCTATGGGTCAGGCCCATGACCTGCCGCAGATCAACATCTTCGACGAGCACGCGGTGGTCGTTGAGGGCTACGGCGAGTTCACCGGCATGAACCGCGACGAGTGCCGCGAGGCCGTCATCAAGTGGTTCGAGGAGCACGACCTGCTCGATCACGTCGAGGACCTCGATCACTCCGTCATGCACTGCTACCGTTGCGACGCCGCGCTTGAGCCGTGGCTGTCCGAGCAGTGGTTTGTGGCCGTCGACAAGCTCAAGGGGCCGGCGCTCGACGCCGTCAACTCCGGCAAGGTCACCTTCCACCCCGCGCGCTGGACGCAGACCTACACCACCTGGATGGAAAACCTCAAGGACTGGTGCATCTCGCGCCAGCTGTGGTGGGGCCACCGCATCCCTGTGTTCTACTGTGAGGACTGCGGCTGGGAGGACGCCCTTACCGAGGACACCGACGTGTGCCCCAAGTGCGGCGGCCATCACGTGCACCAGGACGAGAACGTGCTGGACACCTGGTTCAGCTCGCAGCTGTGGACTTTCGCCACGCAGGGCTGGCCGCAAAAGCCGGAGCTGCTCGAGGGCCATCACCCCACGACGGCGCTCGTCACCGCGCGCGACATCATCGCGCTGTGGGTCGCCCGCATGGTCATGAGCTCGCTGTACTTCCTGGACGAGGTGCCGTTTAAGGACGTCGTCATCTACCCGACGATCCTTGCCAAGGACGGCAGCCGCATGTCCAAGTCCAAGGGTAACGGCGTTGACCCCATGGACCTCATCGGCATGTACGGCGCCGACGCCATGCGTTACAACCTGCTGACGCTGTGCACCAACAACCAGGACGTCAAGTTCGATGCGAACATCGACAAGAAGACCAAGAAGCTCATCGACAGCCCGCGTACCGACCAAGCCAAGTCATTTGTGACCAAGATCTGGAATGCCAGCCGCTTCCTGCTCATGAACATGGAGGGCTACACGCCCGGCGAGCCCGTCGTGGAGACGCCAGCAGACGCTTGGATGTTCAGCCGCCTGGCCAAGGCCGTAAAGATGGTCACCGAGGGCATCGAGAATTACACCTTTGGCGACATGGCCCGCGGTGTGCAGCAGTTCTTCTGGAACGAGGTCTGCGACTGGTACGTCGAGGTCACCAAGGCCCGCCTGAAGGGCGAGGGCCGTCTGCAGGCGCAGCGCAACCTGATTTTTGTGCTCGATACCTCCATTCGCCTGATGCACCCGCTTATGCCGTTTGTCACCGAGGAGATCTGGGACAACATGCCGGCGAGCGTGCTCGATCTGGACGCCGAGGGCAACGTTGACCGTGCCGAGGCGCTCATGATCGCCAAGTGGCCGGAGCCCGCCGACTACGTCAAGTACGTCGACGAGGACGCTGAGCGCGCGTTTGAGCTGTGCCGCACCGTCGTTTCCGCCGCCCGCGCCACGCGTTCGCGTTATCGCTTGAGCCCCAAGGCCGAGCTCGACGTGGTCGTGCGCGCCGGTGCCGAGGACATCGAGAAGCTCGAGAGCCTGCGCTCCACGATTGAGCCGCTGGCCAACACTTCCTCGCTGGTCATGGGCACCGACGTTGAGAAGCCTGCCGCGAGCATCGCCGTGGTCGATAGCGGCGTCGAGGTCTTTGTGGTGCTCGAGGGCAAGGTCGATCTTTCGGCCGAGAAGGCGCGTCTTGAGAAGGAGATCGCCGCGGCGCAGAAGGAGCTCGCCGGCTGCGAGAAGACGCTTGCAAACGAGGGCTTTGTGGCCAAGGCCGCGCCCGCGGTGGTCCAGAAGAAGAGGGACCGTGCAGCTGAGCTCAAGGAGATCCTGGCGGCGCTTACCTCGCAGGTTGCTGACTTCTCGTAGGCGTTACTGGGGGACGCGGTTTGGGGCATTGCTCGCTACTGCGGACAGTCCTGCTCGCACGAAGGCCACATTAAGTGGCCTTCGGCTCGTGCGGAACTTGTATCGAGCAAAGCCCCAAACCGCTCCCACAGCGGTTACGGGGGCGTCCGCTGCCTGGTGGGGCCACTGAGTTGTGGCCTTGAGGTCGCTGCAAAGCGGTGTTTGGCTGATATTTTGAATGGGAGGGGCTCGTTGTTTTTGATGGGCCTCTTTTTATGTTGAGGGGACTTTGGTTTATGCCTAAGCGTTCTGGGTTGTATTCGGTGCCGTTTGAGGTTCCGGAGCTTTCTTTTGATGAGGCCGTTGCGCTTGCGGCCGATACGGGCAAGATTGCGCGTTATTCTACGCCGTTACTCGAGACTGTTGTCGAGATGCTCGATGAACTTGGTCGTCCTGACGAGTTCTATGATTGCGTCCAGATTGCCGGAACCAATGGAAAGACCTCGACGACGCGGTTCTCGGCTGCCATTTTGCGTGGTGAGGGCCTTAAGACGGCACTCTTTACGTCGCCGCACCTCGTGCGCTATCCCGAGCGCATGGAGATTGACGGCAAGGTCGTCTCTGACGAGGTCTTTGCCCACGGTGTCTCCGCGGCGTTTGAGGCAGGTCGTCGTCTCAACGCGCGTCGTGAGGCGGCAGGCGAGGAGCTCCGTGCTATTACGCCCTTCGATCTTTTGTCCGTGGCTGGACTGACCATGTTTGCCGAGGCTGCGGTGGATGTTGCCGTGCTTGAGGTTGGCATGGGCGGACGTTGGGACGCTACGAGCGCGACCGATCCCGTGGCCGTTGCCATTACGGGCATTGGACTCGACCATATGAAGGTCCTTGGCGACACGCTCGAGGCCATTGCGGGGGAGAAGGCTGCGGTTATTAAGCCTGAGCGCCTGGTTGTTTTGGGCGAGGGCACGCATGAGGCGAGCGTTCAGCGTGTGATGGATGCCCGTTGCCGCAAGTGCGGCGTCGTGCCGCTCGTGGTGAGCCACGCCACGACTAAGGTGCCGGCGTATGTGGGCGACACGGTTGAGTTTAGCTGCACCACGCCGCGTGCGATCTATACGTCGAGTATGGTCAAGCCGGCCTATCAGCCGCAGAATGCCGCGTGCGCGATTATGCTATGTGAGGGCTATCTGGGTCGTGAGCTCGATCATGACAAGCTCGATGCGTCGCTTATGGGCTGCCCCACGCCGGGCCGATTTGATGTGCTGGGAACTGATCCGCTCAAGCTGATCGACGCCTGCCATAACCCCCAGAGCTGCGAGAACTTTGTGAGCGCGCTGGACGAGATCGATCCGTGCGTGGAGAATCGCCCCACGCTGTTGTGTGCCGCGCTGGCCGATAAGGACGTGGCGGGTATCGTTGACGTTCTTGTTCCGGCGTTCCCCCGCGTGGTCGTGACGCAGACCGATTCCGATCGCGCCCTGCCGGCAGAGGAGCTTGCTGCCCTTGTGGACGCCGATAAGCTCGCGGACGTATACCCGAGCGTGTCCGAGGCTCTCGCTGCCTTCGATGCCGCGGGCGAGTCCTTCGTAGCAGCCGGCACCATCACCCTAGCCGGCGAAGTAGCCGGCCTGCTGCGCTAACCCATCCCCTCATCAGTTGCGGTGAAATACGGACTGTTTTACAAGTCAGAAGCCTCAAACGGTCCGTATATCACCGCAACTCAAAAGCAGTCAATTTGGGACGGGGCTTTTTTGGCTGCCCTGTGCCCCGAGTTGACTCGCTTGCCACGAAATGGGCCTATCTACTACGTTTGACCGGTTGCCCTCGACCACACGGAACATTGCGAAATTAAAACCGCAGGTAGACGGCTTGCGGGTTTTGCGAAAACCCGGTTATGGTCGACCCATGCGGGTTAAACGTAGTAGATAGCCCGTTTTCGTGGTGCGACGTAATCGCAATGTGACAAAGGGACTGTCCCTTTGTCACATTGGCTAGTCTAGGCGGAATGGGTCGTGGGGGTAGGCGTTGAGAATCTCGACGCCGGACTCGGTAACCAGGGCAAGGTCCTCGATGCGGACGCCGGTGCGGCCGGGGAGGTAGATGCCCGGCTCGATAGAGAACGTCATGCCCGGCTCTACGACCTGTTTGTTGACAAGCGAGACGTCGCCCGGCTCGTGGTCCTGCAGACCGATCGAGTGGCCCAGGCGGTGCGTAAAGTACTGCCCATAGCCCGCGCCCTCAATCACGTCGCGCGCAGCACGGTCCAGGTCGCACATGCGCACGCCTGGTGCTATGAGCGCCTCGGCGGCCTCGTTGGCGCGGCGCACGATGTCGTAGATGCGTGCCGTCTCCTCGTCCGGCTCGCCCCAAAAGAACGTGCGTGTCATGTCCGAGCAGTAGTTGCAGCGGCGTCCGCCAATGTCGAAAAGTACCACGTCGCCGCGCTTGAGTACGGTGTCGTCAGGCTCGTGGTGCGGGTCGCCGGCGTTGGCGCCAAAGCTTACGATGGGCGGAAAGCTAAAGCCCTCGCAGCCGTGATTGCGGTACAGACCGAGCATCTGGTCGGCAATTTCGCGCTCCGTTACGCCCTCGTGGACGAGCTTGATGGCGTCGGACATCACGGCGTCGTTAGCGGCCGAGGACGCGCGCATTAGCTCCTGCTCGGCTTCGTCCTTGTGGGCGCGTGCGACGGTGACGGCAAAGTCGCCCAGGAAGAACTCGCTTGCGGCGTGACGATCCATAAGGGGCATCAAAAAGCCGGAGCGCATAACGGTGTCGATGCCGAGTGGTTTGGTCGGATCGACCTCGCGAGCGATGGCGTCGGTCACGACGTCGGTATCGGTGTGGTAGGCCACGCGGGCATTGTCGTACTCGGGCAGCTGATGCAGGGCGTTGACCAGGATCACGGGCTCGCTACCGCGTGCGAGCAGCACGCCACAAAAACGCTCGAACATATCGGCATAAAAGCCGGTCAGGTAATAAATCGACCACGGGTCGTTTACGAGCAGCTGCGCGCCGGGGTGCTGGGCCTCGAGCGCATCGAGCACGCGCGCCATGCGCTGGTCATCGACATGTGCCATGAAACATCCTTTCGCTAGGGTGCCACCATGGTAGCCCATGCCCGGCACATAGGGACGTTCCTTTTAGGCCGGCACTTCGGGACACTCCTTGGCATCCCAGCGCGCCTTCATAAGTTGCGGTGAAATACGGACTGTTTAGCGGCCTGAAGTCATAAAACAGTCCGTATTTCACCGCAATTGAGGAGGGGCGGGGTGGATGGTGGGGTAGCTAAAAGAGCCCCGTCCCAAATTAGCTAGGCTTTTTCGATGTCCATGCTGGCGATGAGGTCGATGTTGGTGCCGAGGAGGTTCTCTAGCACGATGTCGCCCATGCGGATGGGGGCGTTGACGACTAGGTCTCGGATGAGGTCCATGGCTTGGGCGTGGAGTTCTAGCGGGATGGCTTCGGATGTGCGCACGGGGAGCAGGGCTTCATCGCCGCCGGATACGGCCACGGTCGTGGTGAGCACGCGCATGGGGCAGGTGAGCTCCTGATGTGCGAACTTATCGCCGCGTGGGCAGTTGTTGCCGGTTACGGAGCGCACTTCCACCACGGCGCCATTGGCGTCGCGCTCCACCTCTACGGTCAGGAGGCACTCGGATGGGCAGGTGGTGCAGTTGAACTGCAGCGTTTCGATCGTGTTTATGCTCATGGCCTTACGCCTCCTTAATTGGATCGATGGACAGGACAATCTCGCTGGCGCCTAGGTCGAGCGCTTGTTTGATGACCTTTGCCGGCAGTGGGAAGCTTTCCATAACGCTCGGCTTAAATGCACGGACCTTGCCGGCGAACAGTTCCTCACCGCCTGCGAGGATGCGCACGCGGGCGGCGTCGACCGGTCGGCGCACGCGGAAGTTGAGCTTGGTGAGTGCCATGGCTGTAATGCGTCCCGGCAGCGCGTATCCCGCAATGCCGGCAGGGGAGACGGTGAGCTCGCAGTTCGGAACGGCGCCCGCGCCGGTCCCCAACGCCCACGCCGCCGCAGCTGCGCCAGCCCTCTCGGACTCGGTCGTCACGTTGTCGGCCAGGTCGTGCACGTGCAGCACGTTGCCGCAGGCAAAAATGCCCGGCACGACCGTCTGCAGGCTCTGGTCCACCACGGCGCCGCGTGTGCGGGGGTCCAGCTCCACGCCCGCGGCAACCGAAAGCTCGTTCTCGGGAATCAAGCCCACCGATAGCAGCAGCGTGTCGCACGGAACCTGTCTCTTATACACATCTGACGCTGCCGAC
>URWS01000054.1 GCA_900551605.1 uncultured Collinsella sp.
CTGACCCTCCTCCTGCTTCAGGAATCGAGAACCGGGAACGCCGCACTGGGGGCACTTGAAGTCCTCGGGCAGCTGGTCGCCGTCGAACTCTTCCACATAACCGCAAACGGGGCAAACAAACTTCATGATTCGATCCTTTCGATCGATGGCGATGGGGCGCTTGTCCGGTCCCGTAAGGGCCCTCTCCGGACGCGCGTCTTGACGAGTTCTATTATCCATAAATGCAACCAAATGTGAAGCCTATTAGGAATGATTTTTAATAAAACAATTTAACCGCTTCCGTCTAACAGCGTCCGCATAGCCCGCAGCGGACGCAGCCGTTGCAGATGAACTTGCTTCCGCAGGTTTCGCACCACTCAAAATACGGCGGATCCCAAAGCGCCGAACTGGGAATTTCCAAGCCGAGCGGATCCCTTAGATCCCATTCGATTTGGCGGCCGCGATGCTGTAGACCCGATTTCCATGCCAGCTCGCTCTGCAGATTTTTACCACGAAGGTGATATGATCGCCCGTCCTTAACGAAGGTGCTTCCGGTTTCGATGAAAGCGAACGTCGCATTTGCTGCCACGCATTCAGTGTGCAAATTGCGCACCCATTCGTAATGACAGGGACGAGCTCCTGCGTAGTTTTCTCCGCCTGCGATGACCTGCTCGATCCCATCGGGCTTTCCAAGGCTACCGGGGGCGGCTTTTTCGACCGACACGCTTCCAATAAACGGCGCACACATGATGCCGCGGTGTGCTGCCGGCGTGGCGAGCAGGAGGGGAATCCGTTCATTTGCCCTGCGCTGGTTTTCGCAGGTTACGTTGAGCATGACGTTTTGCCAGCCATCGCCCCAGTCGCTGGGCAGACAGTCGCAAAAACGCTCGGGACGTTTGGTCAGAATGAAGAACTTTACGTCGGGCCTCTGGCGAATGATATCCCATACTTCTGGTCGCCAGGGATCGGCCTCGGGCAACAAGAAGTCGCTCGTCATGCAGATGCGGATAAGCTCGCCGGCGCGAACTTTGTAGCTACCGTCTCGGCGGCGTTGGAGGGGATAGGTAAAGCCCGACTTGCTTTTGCTAATCACGGAAGGGTCGATACCGCGTTGCCCGTCCATGTAATACATGTAGCAGTTGTCGCATCCCTCGCTGACGCGCGTGCAGCCATGCCAGGGGTTCCAGATGTCATGCACCTTTGCGCCTCCTTTGCGGCGGACGTGAATCCAATGGACCCTGAAAGACTAACACCGGATGACGCCAGGCAGCTCCGAACAATATGAAGATGTTGATTGATTGACGTTTGGCAGGTTGCCTGCGCTCCTCGATGAGTACAATCGGTCGAGCAAATGTTGACCCATCAACAAATGAGGGAGCTTCCTTTATGCATCTAGCCCGTTGTGCCTGGTGCCGAACGTATCAAACGGTTTTTCGCATTGCATTGCCGGTGCTGCCCTATACCGAGCCACGCATTCTGGAGCACGCCGAGGATGTGCCCGCGGTGCTTCAAAAGCGTTCAATACAGCATGTTCTTATCGTGACGGATCCCGGCATTGCCCGTCTAGGGCTCACGGCACCGCTCGAGACAGCGCTCGCGTCCAAGGGAATTAGCGCTGCGGTCTATGCCGAAACACGTGCGAACCCCACGGTCTCGAATGTGGAGGAAGCAGCATCCCTGTATCGAGAGAACGCCTGCCGGGCCATTATCGGCTTTGGCGGCGGCTCGGCCATGGACTGCGCCAAGGGCGTGGGGCACGCATCGCGCAGCCAAACAAGCCCATCAACAAGATGCGCGGCCTGCTGCGCATTCATCGTCGCCTGCCGCTGCTCATCGCCGTTCCCACCACGGCAGGCACGGGAAGCGAGGTCACGCTTGCGGCGGTAATTACCGATGACGAGTCGCACTACAAGTACCCCATTAACGACTTTGTGCTGATCCCGCGCTATGCGGTGCACGACCCCGAGTTTACGCGCGGCCTGCCCGCCTCCATTACGGGGCAAACGGGCATGGACGCCCTGACGCATGCCGTCGAGGCCTTTATCGGGCGCAGCACCACGCCCTATACGCGCAAGATGGCGCGCCAGGCGGTGCAGCTCATCCACGACAATTTGCTCGAGGCCTATGAGCACGGGGAGAACATGCGTGCGCGCCGCAATATGCTTTCGGCGGCGTATAAAGCGGGTGTTGCCTTTACGCGCTCCTATGTTGGATACGTCCATGCCATCGCGCACAGCCTGGGCGGGCGTTACGGGATTCCCCACGGCTTGGCCAACGCCATCATCTTGCCGCACATGCTTCGTGCCTATGGCGAAGCCGCTGCTCCTAAACTCGCCGATCTCGCCCGCATGGCCGGTATCGCGCCGGCTAACGCGCAGGATAGCCTGGCGGCCGAGGCCTTTATCGATTGGGTCGATCGAATGAACACCGCCTTGGACACTCCCAAATATGTGACGGGCATTCGCCGCTCCGACATTCCTGAGATGGCGACGCATGCCGATGCCGAGGCCAATCCCCTGTACCCCGTTCCGCTTTTAATGGACCGCTTGGAGCTCGAGCATATGTACGAAGTCGTTGCAGGTGGTATGTTTGAGGGCGAGAACTAGGAGGGCCCATGAACACCGAGGAAATTGCGCGCATCGTCGGCGACCAGCGCACCTTTTTTAAGACGCACGCCACGTTTGATGTCGATGCTCGACGTCGTGCGCTCGTGAGTTTACGCGATGCGGTGCGGGCCCACGAGGCCGATATTGCCCATGCGCTCAAGACCGATCTGGGCAAGTCGCATGACGAGGCCTATATGTGCGAGATCGGCACGTCGCTTTCCGAGATTCGTCATCAGATCGCTCATGTGGCGCGATGGAGTCGTCCGCGCCTGCGTCCGTGCGACCTCGCTAACGCCGTGAGCGTGTGCAAAACGCAAGCCGTGCCCTATGGCGTCACGCTCATCATGGCTCCGTGGAACTACCCGTTTTTGCTGACGCTCGAGCCGCTCGCCGCGGGTAACACCGTGGTTATCAAGCCGAGTGCCTATGCTCCGGCATCGAGCGCGGTGCTCAAGCAAATCTGTGAAGAGGCATTTGATCCGCGCTTGGTGACGGTCGTCGAAGGCGGGCGTGCCGAAAACGAAGCGTTGCTCGATGAGTGCTGGGACAAGATCTTCTTTACCGGTAGCGTTCCGGTCGGCAAGCTCATCATGGAGCGTGCAAGTAAAAACCTCACACCCGTGACGCTTGAGCTGGGCGGAAAGAGTCCCTGCATCGTGGATGCGACGGCTAACTTGAAGGTCGCGGCACGCCGTATCGCCTTTGGTAAATGGCTCAACGTGGGGCAGACCTGCGTGGCGCCCGACTACCTGCTGGTCGATACGCGCGTGCACGACGAGCTGCTGGGTCTCATCAAGGAGGAGGCCCGCCGTATGTTTGGAGAGCATCCGCTCGATAACGAGGATTACGGGCATATCGTCAACGCCAAGCATTTTGCGCGCGTGCGCGGGCTGATCGATCCCGATAAGGTCGTGCTTGGAGGCGCCGCGCGCGAGGCTTCGCTCAAGATCGAGCCGACGATTTTGGACGGCGTGTCCCCCGATGACGCCGTGATGCAGGAGGAGATTTTCGGCCCCATCTTGCCGGTGCTGACGTTTGAGAGCCTAGACGAGGCCGAGACGTTTATTACGGATCGTCCGACGCCGCTGGCCCTGTATATCTTTAGCCAAGACCGCGCAGTTCAGCAGCGCTTTGTGCGCTACGTGCCCTTTGGCGGCGGCTGCGTCAACGACACGATCATGCACCTGGCTACGAGCCATATGGGCTTTGGCGGCATGGGTGCGAGCGGTATGGGACAGTACCATGGACGCGAGAGCTTCGATACGTTTAGCCACAAGAAGAGCATCGTGAACAAGGCAACGTGGCTGGACGTGCCATTCCGTTACGCTCCTTATGCAAACTGGAAGCATAAGTTCGTGCGCATGTTTGTGCATTAGAAAAGGGTGCGGGCAATACGAACAGATGTTCCTATTGCCCGCATTTTGCGTTAGACTACTGCTATGGAGCACGGATGGGCCAACTCCCTTTAGAAGGGATTTGGTATGAACGTAAGCGATGTTATTTCGTTATTGGCGTTGTTGATCGCGGCTATCGAACTCGGCCTGTTTATCGGCCGAATGAAATAGCCGCCCCCGCGTAAGCGAAGACGGCCACTTCTCACGATGAAAACGTGTATCGGAGTTGGCAAGACCCGCAGCCACGGGTGCCATCCGTGTCCCTATCTTAGCTGTAAGCGTTCCGCCGCGCAAGCGTTGCGGCAAGCGATTGAAAGACGCGGACGGGATGAATTTGTGTCCGCACGGGCCCGTAGACTTCTCAACTATGTTGTGGATGCTCGCTAATCGGTAATGGAGGCGCACGTGTTTGATGACGATGACCTGTTCGATCTGACAGACGATCCGTTTGAGTGGGATATGCTACTCGATGACGATGAGTTGGAGCAGGACCGTAAGAAGCGGCAGGGCAAGAAGGCGCGGGATGACGCTTCGAAAAAGCAGGACAAGCGTCGCCGAGGCCTGTTCGGCGGGCTCTTTGGGTGACTGTCTCATCGCCGCGTCTGTATACTAAACAGGTCTTATACGCGCTGCGAAATGAGGGCATAGACGATGATGTGGTTTACCGCCGATCTGCACCTGGGCGATACGAATATCTTGCACGACATGGATCGACCGTTTGATTCGGTCGAGGAGATGAACCGCAAGGTCATCGATGCCATCAATGAGTGCGTGGCTGTGGACGACCGCCTCTATATCCTGGGAGACTTTACGTATCGTTTGCCCATGGCGGAGGCAGCGCGCCTGCGCGAGCGCATCGAATGCCAGAACGTGACGCTCATCCGTGGTAACCATGATGGCGATTGGGGAGATCCGGACGCGCCGCACATTTGGGATGAGGTGCGCGATTATCTGGAGGTCGCCCCCGGTTACGCTAAGGGCCATCGCCTGGTAATGAGCCATTACCCCATGCTCAGCTGGAATGGCAAGGCGCGCGGCGCCATCATGCTGCACGGGCACATTCACAGCAGGGGAGACCGCACCAACGCGCGCAATCGCGATCGCGAGCGCCCTATCTTTCGCTACGACGTTGGCCTCGATGCCAACAACTACAAGCCCGTTAGCCGCGACCAGATTCTCGGCTTCTTTGGACTGTAGCCCTCAAACCACCACAAAGGGGACAGGCACCTTTGTGGTGGTCCTTGCATAGATTGGAGTCGCTATGAAGCAATTGCTCATTCGTGCCGACGATATCGGTTATTCGTATGCCGTTAACCTGGGGATTGCCCGCAGCATCAATGAGGGTCTGGTGCGCTCGGCGGGCTTGATGCCCAATATGCCCGAGGCCGAGCGTGGCTGGTCGCTCGTGGCGGACGCCGGCATTGCGGTGGGCCAGCATACCAACGTGTGCCTGGGCAAGCCGTGTGCCGACCCGGAGCTCATTCCGAGTATGCTCAACGAGAGCGGTGAGTTCCATAGTAGCCGTACCTTCCGCGAGCATTTTAAGCGCGGCGAAGAACTGATCGACTTTGATGAGGCCTGCATCGAGATCCGCGCGCAGCATGACCGCTTTGTAGAGATTGTGGGCCGCGAACCCGATTACTTTGAGGCCCATGCCGTCATGAGCAAAAACCTTAACCGAGCGATCTCGGCGGTTGCTCAGGAACTGGGCCTTAAGGAACAGAAGGCGAGCTTCGACCCCACGGCGGTTGTGCGATGCGGCGCCACCGACCTGCGCATGGTGATGCACTCGATGGAGCCGGGCTACGAACCTAAGGACTCGATTATGCGGACGGTTCGCGAGATGGCGGACGGCGAGACGGTCGTCTTTGTGTGCCATCCGGGCTATCTCGATCGTTTTATCTTGGAGAACAGCTCGCTTACGACCGATCGCACCAAGGAAGTCGATGCGCTGATCGACCCCGAGCTTCGCGCTTGGCTTGAGTCTCAATCCGATCTTCGCCTGATCGACTACCGCGACCTGTAAGGACCCAAGCCACCACAAAGGGGATAGGCACCCTCGCGGTGGATCTGGCGCCGTTGCCATTATGGCTGCGGCGCCTTTTTTGTCCGCGTGGCGCGGTAGAGTGTAGAAGGTTGAAATTTGCGTCCATCGAGGAGCTGCTATGAACGAGATCAAGTGCCCGCATTGCGGCGAAGTCTTTAAGGTCGATGCGTCCGGCTATGCGGATATCGTCAAACAGGTGCGTGATGCCGAGTTCTCGCGCGATCTGGATGAACGCGTGAAGGCCGTCCAACGCGAGGGCGAGCAGGCACTGGAGCTTGAGCGCTCGCGTTCGGCGTCTGCGTTGCAGGAGGCGAAGTCTCAGCGCGACGCTCAGCTCGCTGAACAGAAGAACATCGCGGCTCAGGAGCTGGCGCAGGAAGTTGCCAAGCGCGACGCCGAGCTTGCCGAGTTGCGTGCCAAGCTTGAGGGCGCCGCCGCAGAACGCGAGAGCGCAAGCCAGCGTGCGGCGGTTGAGGCCCGTGCCGATGCTCAAAAGGAAAACGCCGAGCTCCAGCGCGAGATTGATAGCTTACGTGCGCAGTTAGGCCGCAAGGATGACGAGGCCAAGCTTGTCGAGGCAGCGGTGCGTAACGCCGCTCAAAACGACCTGGCCGCCCGCGACACTCAGATTGCCGAGCTGCAGGCGAAGCTCTCCGCTGCAGACAAGGCCCAGGAGATGGCGCTTGCCGCCGCGGCAGCCGAGTCCCAGCGCGAGCTTAATGCTGCTCGTAGCGAAGCCGAGCGCACGCTTGCCGACTATCAGGCGAAGGTGCAGGAGGAGTTCTCCGCTGCAAAGGCTCAGTCTGCGCAGGAGGCAGAGAGTCTTCGCGCCCAGCTGCGCGAACAGGAGCTGACGGCAAAGATGAGCCTGTCGGAGGCGGTCGCTGCGGCGGAGCGTGAGCGCGATGAGGCACGCGCGAAGCTTACGAGCGAGCTGGCGGTGCGCGATTCTCGCGAGGAACAGGCCAAGGCTGCCCACGAGCTCGAGCTTGCACAGGCCAAGCGTGCGAGTGACGAGCTCATTCGATATAAGGATGAAGAGATCGAGCGCCTGAAGGACATGAAGGTGCGCCTGTCTACCAAGATGGTGGGCGAGTCGCTCGAGCAGCACTGCGAGACTGAGTTCAATCGCCTGCGTATGACGGCGTTTCCCAATGCGTATTTTGAGAAGGACAACGATGCATCCGAGGGCACCAAGGGCGATTTCATCTTCCGTGAGTGCGACGCGAGCGGCAACGAAATCATCTCGATTATGTTCGAGATGAAAAACGAGAACGACGAAACCGCGACCAAACACAAGAACGAGGACTTCTTTAAGAAGCTCGATCATGACCGTCGTCAGAAAGGCTGCGAGTACGCGGTGCTTTGCACGCTGCTCGAGCCCGAGAGCGAGCTCTATAACGCCGGCATTGTGGACGTGAGCTACCGCTACGAGAAGATGTACGTGATCCGTCCGCAGTTCTTCATCCCCATCATTACGCTGCTGCGCAATGCTGCCATGGGATCGCTACGCTATAAGCAGGAGCTAGCAGAGTACAAGCAGCAGAACATCGACGTCACGAACTTCGAAGCCAAGATGGAAAAGTTCAAGGACGGCTTCTCACGCAACTACAACCTGGCGAGCAAGCAGTTCGAATCGGCGATCAAGGAGATCGATGCTGCCATCAAGCAGCTCGAGAAGACCAAGGACGATCTGCGTCGCAGCACCGAGAACCTGCGCTTGGCCCACAACAAGGCCGATGAGCTTACGATTCGCAAGCTCACCTGGGGCAACAAGACCATGAAAGCGGCGTTTGATGAGGCGCGCGAGACGGCAATGGGCACGGGCGATGAGCCTGCCGAGGCCGATGCGTATGAGGTCGAGGATGCCGAGTAGCGCATAGCGCATGGCGCAAAAAACGGGGCCGCTGGCAACATTGCCAGCGGCCCTGTTTCGTTACGGGCTTTAGCCTGTGCGGGGCGCGCAGCGCGCCGCATCAGAAACCACCCGC
>URWS01000055.1 GCA_900551605.1 uncultured Collinsella sp.
CGAGGCTCGTTACGAGTCGAGCGCGTACGGCATCGTCGAAGACGCGGCAGCGGTCGCTGCCCCCGTACGGGAGAGCTATGCGCGCGGAGTGCCCCTTATGCTCGAGGGCGAGCTGGGCGCGGGGCAGGATCAGATTGCGAAACGCCTGTACCTGGATGGACCCTATGCCGATCAACCCTTTGTGTCCGTTGCACTCGATGAGCTTACGGATCGCGGTTGGCGCCATCTGCTCAAAAGTTCCGAATCGCCGCTATTCCAAACGGAGCTGACGCTTTGCATGGGCGGCTGGCATGCAGTTGGACCCCAGCGCCTGCGCGAGCTCGTATCCGCAATGATCGACACGGCGCTCGCAACGCGTTGCCATGTGGTGTTGACGGCAAACGATATGCCGGGCGGCGGCGAAAGCGATCAGGCTGCTTTTGTAACCGAGCGTCTGGCCTGTGCAGTGAGTGTGGCGCCGACGATTGCCGAGCAGGGCGGTGCGGCGGAAAAGGTTGCGCGCTATCTGGAGTATCTGGCAGATATGTTTGAGACGGCAACACCTGCCTTGTCGTCCGCGGCGGCAAAGACACTCGATGCCTATCGATGGCCCCGTAACTATCTACAGCTGCGCGAGGTTTCGGAACGACTTTATATATTAGTGGGGACGGGCACGGCTGAGCGGGCGGTGGCGGAAGAGGTACTTGCCCAGGAGAACGTTATCAAGACCGCGACCTTTGGTGCCCCGACGCTCGAAAGCGATTTGTATATCTTGCGGCCACTGGCCGATACCGAGCGCGATATCGCGCGGTTGGTCGTAGGCCACCTTCACGGTAATAGGACCCGCGCTGCCGAAGTGCTAGGCATAAGCCGTACGACCCTGTGGCGCCTGCTGAAGGACGACGACCGTTAAGCGAGGTGCCCGTGACCGCGTGCGGTACGTGTGCTACAGTCCAAAGCAGCATTGTTTCGATTCTGTTACGGCGTGCGGGGGCGTATGGCGGAGACTTCAAAAACAAATCGGGCTCGAAAGCCTGCGGCACCGGCCAACCGTCGCACGACTTCGCGGACGTGGGGCAAAAGCGCCTCGGGCTTCGACGGCTCGTTCAAACGCACTAAATATGGTTATCCTTCGGCAAGCGCTCGCTTGGCCATGCAGGCCGAATCGTCGCTGTGGGGCCGTAAGCGTGTGGTGGGGTCAAAGCTCAAGCACGATGGAACGCTTGGCTACATTAGCCGTGGCGCTGCTCGCCGTAGCGGCCTCAATCCCGCAGGCTGGCATCGCTATGTTCCGATCGCGGTCGTTGTTGCGGTGATTGTCATCGCGCTCGCGGCGCTTGGTTACGCCGGCGGTGGGGCCAATCTGGACGCAATGTTTAAGTCGCCCGAGCTCGCGCATGCAGGCACAGAAGTTGTCGAGGGCGTTCAGACCCAGACGGGCGTCGCGCCCCAGCGCGGCATGGTCGCTGCCGCTGCCACCATTGCCGATGCTCAAAAGGATGAAGGCGAACAAGACGACGGCGCCGAAGCGACCCACACGAACGAAACGACGACAACTCCATCGGCAAGATAAGTTGCGAGTGGGCCGCCGTTCGGTAGAACGGCGGAACCAATTACTTTACGTACACTACGTTGTCGCGGCGCGGCTTTGCCTCGGGAAGCGTGCCCTCGGCATAGCCCAGAATGCAGTTGCCGACGCCGCGTAGGCTTCCGTCGGCGGGCAGATCCCAGCTGGCCAGCAGCTCAAGACCCTCGGGCGAGTCGAAGACCTCGTGGGCGCGATGAATCCAGCATGAATCAACGCCCAGCGCATAGGCGGCGTTGAGCAGGTTGCCCATGGCAAGCGAGCCGTCTTCCAGATACGTGGGCACGCTGCGGTCGACCAGTACCACCACAACGGTCTTGGCGCCGTAGAAGGGGTCGCCATCGCTGCCCATGACTTGCGCATTGAGCTGCGAGAGACGCTCGACGGTCGCGGGGTCGGTAACGGCGACAAACGTCACCGGCTGGCGCCCCATGCCGCTGGGCGCGTACTGGCCTGCCTCGAGAATGCGTGCGAGCTTTTCGGCTTCGACGGGGCGATCGCTATAGTTACGGCAGCTACGGCGATGGATGAGCGCTTCGATGGTCTCCATGGGTTCTCCTAGCGATGACGTTGCAGATGCTCCGTTCTTACCCGTCGTGCCGTAGCCGTAATCGCGCAGAGGGCCCCAAACAGCAATAGCCACCAATCGGAAAAGTCGGCTTGCATAAAACTGCAGCCAAAATGTGATAAACCAGTGGGATGGTTAAACGTTTTATCCCGTCTACCCTGCGGTTTTTTACCACTTGCCTAAATGATGCCCGCATAACTTCTGATAAAGGTTTTACTAAAGGAGTACCAACGTTTATCAATGCGCCGTGGTGGCGCCGGGCCAGGAGGTAACTATCATGTTCCAGGCTGGAGATGTCGTCGAGACCGATTTCGAAGGATTTCTGAAGCTGCTGCGTTCCAAGACGCGCGCTTTCGTGTCGATCAACGATCACGAGTACTACATCACGCACACCGATGGCTATTGGCGTGTTCAGGATTGCGAGGCCCTCAACGATAAGGGCCACTTTACTGACTGCTCCGAGCTGGTCAACACGGTCTGCGAGGTCGTCGAGCTGCCTTGGATCTGCGGCAAGAGCCTGCACGATAGCTTCTCGGGCGCTACGGTCTACGAGGCCGTCGCCGCCTAGCAGCAAATAATCGATTTCCTCTCATGACCGCCGGCGCCGCCCCCGCGCCGGCGGTCTTTTTTGTCGATATGTTGTATAGCCCGCGGCTGCGAACGAAGCCCTTGACGATAGTCAAAACTCGGACTAATCTGAAATCTCAATTAGTCAAAATTCGGACTATCGAATGGTGGGAGAGATGGATTGCGCGGTTACGTCGGTCGATTTTGACCGGATGCTCAACGGGCTCGATCGTATTTATTCGGAGTTCGCGCGTGCCTGCGGCCTTTCGGATTGCGCCTATTGGATGCTCGTCGACACTAGCACGGCGGGCGGTAGCATCGCCGTGAGTCGTCTGACAAGCGAATGGTTCTATAGCAAGCAGACCATTAACTCGACGATTAAAACCCTGACGGCGCGAGGGCTTGCAACGCTGGAATTTGCCAAAGGCAGTCGTAAGAATAAGGTCGTTTGTTTGACCGATGAGGGCCGGCGGTTCGCCGAGCAGCATGCGTTGCCGGCGGTTAAAGCCGAGCAGCGTGCCTTTGACGCGCTCGAGCCCTGGGAACAGCGTGAGATTATGAATCTGGTCGGCAAGTTTTCCCATGCGCTCAACGAGGAGTGCGAGGCGTTTAAACAGCAGATAGCCGCCGAGAGCCAAGCGGAAAAACAAGAAGAGGGGGAGACGTGCGACTCTTAATGAGGTTTATGAGGCCGTATCGCGGGCTGATCGCGGTGACACTGTTTGTGCTGCTGATAGATAACGTCGGCACGCTGCTGGTGCCTACGATGTTGGCGAATATGGTCAATACTGGCATCACGACGGGTGATGTCGACTACATTCTGCGCAACGGCCTGTACATGCTTATCGCGACCGGCATGGCCAGCGGTGGCGCGGTGCTGGGCTGTTATCTTTCGGCTCGCCTGGCGGCTAACGTGGCCTGTGACATCCGCAACGCCGTCTACGACAAGTCATTCGAGCTGTCTGCCAGCGACTTTGAGCGCTTTGGCACCGGCTCGATGATCACGCGCTCGCTCAACGACATCAACGTGATCCAACAGGCGATTCTGCAGACGATTCAGCTGGTGTTGCCGGTGCCGTTTTTGGCCGTGGCGGGCATCATCTTCGCCTGGCATATCGATCCCGCCATGGGTACGCTGCTGGGTGCGGTCGTGGCGATTGTGCTGGTGGCAGCGGTCTTTACGGTCGCCAATGCAGCGCCGATTTTTATGCGCCTGCAGAGTTTTATCGACCGCATGAACGTGGTGTTGCGCGAGAACATCGTGGGCGTGCGCGTCATCCGCGCGTTTAACAAGGAACGCCATGAGGAGCAGCGCCTGGACGAGGTGTTTAGCGATTACGCGGCCAACGCCATCAAGGTCAACCACCTATTTGTGGGCCTCGATAGCTCCAGCTTCTTTCTGATGAATATCGCCGAGGTGGCGGTGCTGTGGGTGGGAGGCAATCGCGTAGGCGTTCACGCCATGCAAATTGGCAGCATCTCGGCCGTGTTGGAATACGCGCTGCTGATCCTGTTCTTTGTGATGATGGCGCAGATGGTGATCCTGACGTTGCCGCGTGCCGCGGCGTGTCTCAACCGCGCGCAGCAGGTGCTGGAGATAGAGCCGAGCATCGTCGATGGCGAGCGAACGCTCGACGCGGTCGCGTCCGACTCAAAGGACGGAGCAGGCGCGGTCGCCGTGTTCGACCATATGTCGTTCCGTTTTGACGATGCCGACGAGGACACCCTGTGCGAGCTGAGCTTTGCCTGTCGCCGTGGCCAGACCACGGCGATTGTGGGCTCGACGGGATCGGGCAAATCGACGGTGGCCAAGTTGCTGCTACGCTTCCACGATGCAACGAAGGGTGCCATTCGCCTGAACGGTGTCGACCTGCGCGACCTTTCGCAAGATGAGATTCGCGGGCATATCGCTTACGTGCCGCAAAAGGCGTGGCTGTTCTCGGGCACGGTGGCGAGCAACCTGCGCTATGGCAACGAGGATGCGACCGAGGCCGACATACTTCACGCGCTGCAGGTTGCCCAGAGCACCTTTGTGCTCGATCAGCCGCAGGGACTCGATACCCCGGTGGCGCAGGGCGGTACGAACTTCTCGGGCGGTCAGCGTCAGCGCCTGGCCATTGCCCGTGCGCTCATGAAGCACGCTGATTTGTATATCTTCGACGATAGCTTTTCGGCCCTGGACTTCAAGACCGATGCCGCCCTGCGCCATGCGCTGCAGGACGAAACGCGCGATGCCGCGGTGCTCATCATCGCGCAGCGAATCTCGACGATTCTGCATGCCGACCAGATCGTGGTACTCAAAGACGGCGAGGTCGTGGGCCTAGGCACGCACGACGAGCTCATGGAGACCTGCGAGGTGTACCGCGCCATCGCGGAATCGCAGATGAAGGGAGGTGAGTAGCATGACCGAGGAGCTCAAGAAGCAGGGCGTCGTTGATGACGCCGTGGCAGCGGGGACGGCTGAGGAGACGGCGGTCGCGCCCGGTCTGGACGATGCCGCCAAGGCTGCAGCCGAGCGTGAGGCTCGCCGCCAAGCGCTCTACGAGGAAAACGAACGCGCCGAGGACGAGCGCGCCCGTGCCGAGGCAGAGCGCATGCGCGATGTGGACGACGAGGACGAGGACGAGAAGCCCCGCGACACCTGGGCGACGGTGCGCCGTCTGTGGAGCGAGGCCGCCGGCGATCACTGGCGCTTTTACCTCGTGTTCGCGAGCATCGTGTTCTACGTCATCTTTAACACTGCGGCGCCGGCGTATAGCGCCCGCGTCATCGATGAGCTGTGGGGACACGTAAAGCTGGCGTTTGCCAACGACACCACCTTCAGCATCACCTGGGAGAACTGCGGCAGGACTATCTTCATCTACTTTATGATCTGGACGGCCGCTGCCTCGTTCTACGCGCTCCAGAGTTTTTTGATGTCGAGCGTGGCTGAACGCCTCAACCTGCGTCTGCGTAACCGCATCGCTCAAAAGCTCAACCGTCTGCCGCTCGCCTATTTTGACGTGCATCGTCCCGGCGAGGTTGTTAGCCGCGCGACCAACGACCTGGACAAGATGTCCGAAAGCATGCAGCGCGGACTGCTGCAGCTGCTGGTGTCGATCGGCACCGTGGTGGGCGCCGTGGGCGTGATGTTCGTGTTTAGCGTGCCGCTCACGCTGGTCTTTTTGTTCTTTACGGCGTTGTCGCTGCTGGTGACCAAAGTGGTCTCGCGTCGCACACATGACGTGACCGGCGAGCGCCAGGAGTGGGTGTCCAAGATTACGAGTGCGGTCGAGGAAGGCTATTCGGGCCGTCTGGTGATTCGCGCGTTTAACCGCGAGCATCAGAGTTCTGCCGAAGTGCATGAGGCTTCGAGGGAGCTAGCGCGCGTGAGTACCAAGGCCGACTTTATGATCAATGCCGTCGGCCCTGCGGTGCGCTTTATCGGCCGTTTGGCGCAGATCGTGATTGCGCTGGTGGGCTGCAGCATGCTGGTCGCCGGTCACATGACCGTCGGCGTGTTCCAGGCGTTCTTCCAGTTTATCTACGAGGCGTCCGAACCCATGACGCAGCTGTCGTTTACCTTTAACTCGCTGCAGAGCGCGCTGGCGAGTGCGGAGCGCGTGTTCGACCTGCTCGATGAGCCCGAGATGGAGGCCGATCCACTGCCAGACGAGGCTGCCAAGCTGCCGGGTCGCGTTGAGGGCCGCGTCGCTTTTGAGCACGTGCGCTTTGGTTATTCGCCCGACAAGCCGCTCATGCGCGACGTGTCGTTTACCGCCGAGCCGGGTCAGAAGATCGCCGTGGTGGGAACCACGGGTGCGGGTAAGACCACGCTCATTAACCTGCTCATGCGCTTTTACGAGATCGACGGCGGCCGCATTACGCTCGACGGTGTGGACACGAGCCGCATGGACCGCGGCGAGCTGCGCCAGCAGTTTGGCATGGTGTTGCAGGACGCCTGGCTGTTCGATGGCACCATTGCCGAGAACATTGCCTATGGCTGTCCCGAGGCGACGCGCGAGGAGATCGTGGCAGCCGCACGCGCCGCGCAGGTCGACTTCTTTGTGCGCACCATGCCGCAGGGTTATGACACGCGGGTGGCCAACGATGCCGAGAGCATTAGCCAGGGCCAGCGCCAGCTGCTGACCATTGCGCGCGTGCTGCTCAACAACCCGGCGATTCTCATCCTGGACGAGGCGACGTCGAGCGTGGACACGCGCACCGAGCTTGCTATCGGCCGCGCCATGGACGCGCTCATGCGCGGGCGCACCAGCTTTGTGATCGCGCACCGCCTGTCGACGATTGTGGATGCCGACCTGATCTTGGTCATGGATCATGGCAATATCATCGAGCAGGGTACGCACAAGGAGCTGCTGGCTGCCGAGGGCGCTTATGCCGACCTCTACCTAAGCCAGTTCGCATAAGGTGGCAAAGGGACGACCCCTTTGTCGCATTGGAAATAAGGCGCGCCGGGGATGGATTCCCTGGCGCGCCTTTTGCGTCGGTGCCGATGTTGTTTTGTGCCGCTCGCGTTCCTAGTGCTCGTCCACAAGTTTGGCAACGAGGGCCTTGAGTTCGGCCACTTCTTTCTCGAGCTCTTTGACGCGGCGAGCGTTTTCGGTGATGCCTTGACGGTTGAGCGCGGACTGCTCGGCGGCGGCGTCGGGCATGTACTCACGATGCTGCTTGGCGTCAAAGCTCTCCTCGAACACGCGGCAGCCGTTGCGCTTGATGATGCGGCCTGGCACGCCCACGACGGTGCAGTTGTCGGGGACGTCCTTAACGACGACCGAGTTGCCGCCGATCTTGACGTTGTTGCCGATGCGGATGTTGCCGAGCACCTTGGCGCCCGTGCCCACGGTGACGTTATTGCCGAGCGTTGGGTGGCGTTTGCCGGTCTCGTTGCCGGTACCGCCGAGCGTGACGCCCTGATAGAGCACGCAGTTGTCGCCCACGATGGTGGTTTCGCCGATGACGACGCCCATGGCGTGGTCGATAAAGAAGTGCTTGCCAATCTGTGCGGCGGGGTGAATCTCGACGCCGGTGATGTGGCGAGTGACTTGCGAGAGCACACGGGCGAGCGAGCGATGACCGTGCTCCCACAGCCAGTGCTCGGGCACGTGGTTCCACTTGGCGTGCAGGCCAGGATAGGAAAGGAAGATGACTAGACCGTTTTGCGCGGCGGGGTCCTGCGCCTGGACGGTCTTGATGTCCTCGCGAATGGTATTGATAAAGCTCACCGGCCGCCCTCCCTTAGCGCCATGGCAATGCGGTTCAATAAA
>URWS01000056.1 GCA_900551605.1 uncultured Collinsella sp.
ACGAGATTCGCCTTAGTCTCGTGGGCTCGGAGATGTGTATAAGAGACAGCGTCCTCTCCGCCTCAGCGGGGCTGAAAGGCGTAAACCCGCCCCACGGGTAGAAAGTCAGCTCGCCGACGAGAACGCGCCCCTTGCAGATGAAGAGGTCGACCCTCAAGAAAGGTACACCGTCACTCAGTTTCCTTGATAGCTCGAGCATCTCGCTGAGCTGCTCCGGGGCAGGGATCGTCTCTTCGGAACTCGCGTATCCCATCGCCAAAGGCAGCAGATTCCACTCAGTGTCGTAGAAATCGTTGTACCTCTTCTCAGAATCGTTCTTGTCCCCGTGACAATAAGAAATCAGCCGGGGTTCCCCGTCAAAGCAGAAGAAGTCGAACTCGTCGATGCCTTCCCAGTTATCGTCTTCATCACGGGCATTATCGCCCTCGCTCTCCAAGAACTCCTCGGCGAACACGACGGGCTTCACGTTCTTGTAAGGCCATTCCCTGCACCCGTAAAAATAATTCTGCTTCAAATGACCCCGAAAAAAGTCCTTGGCACTGTTGAGATCGAAGTGTCCCTTGTCAGTGCAGATGAGCACGCCGCCGCAGTCGTGGTTCGTTTTGAGTACGAACTTCTCCGGTAGCCCACTCACATCGATGTCATCAGCGGAATTCCAGGCGCCCAACGTCTTGACCACGTGCTCGGAGCCCACACGCGAGGCAATGAGGTCCTTAGCGCGGTACTTGTCGACCATGGTCGTGTACGCAGGGTTGTGATCGTTAAGCTTCAGCCACTGCATCTTCTCAGTGAAGGTCACCGGCGAGTCTATGCTAGGCCACATGCCCAACTTGGCGCGATGCATCAATCGAAGGTGCGTCCTGTCGGAAACCCATTTCGTTAGACCCTTCGACGTAAAGGCACAGTAGGCCATCCACGGGTCACTTAGGTATTTTTTAATTTTGCTTTCCATATATACAATTTCCTTAAGTCCGAGCTTAAACAAAGCGTTTTACTTTTTAATTCTCTGCGCTACACATGGAACAAGCCCTGGGCGTATGCAAACCACCAACGATGACTTTGCTCGTATATGCCCGAAACGGTTTCGGGCACTATTTACCCCATCCAGACGAACGAATAAGACTCGATACCAAGCCCGGTATGAAGCAGATAGGCATAAAAGGCGTAGAAAAGGAACCAGACAACTAGAAAACAGCCAAGACAAAAACGGGCTTTTATTTTCCGAGCGTCCTTCACGAAGCCTCCGAAAATCACGGGGCCTAATACGGTGAAGTAATAGGCTATGCGGCCGGCGTTGGCAATCACATAAGAGGACGCCGAAGCCAAAATGCCTAAAGCGTAAAACACGAGCGGCATCCGGTTGGCTTTGAGCCGCGACGTTCCGTCGCTCTCAACAGGGGCAACATTCGCAGTTTCGCGGCTGACGAAATATGCGATCGCGAGGACGGTCGCCTGCGCAAAAACCATCAACCCGATGCTCGATTCGTTCACGGAGTAACGCGCATACCGGTCGACGAGCTTAGAGCCCGCATAAGCTGCCAGGAACAGCAGGGCAACCGATGCAAGCATCTTCGCGGCGAACTGCGATCGGCTCTTGCTTTTGTTGGAAAATAGGTAGTAGATGAGGAATAGGACCCCTATCAGGGCGGACGCGTGCAAAAGAGCGCCAACAGCCCACCAAGCGCAAAAAAGCAACGGCTTATTCTGTTCTAAAAACCTGGTTGCGTAGAAAACCAGCGAGACTGCAATCATCTGGCACGTCAGACACATAGACAGCGGGAACACCGTTGCCGTATAGACGAACATCGCAAACGAGAGCGATGCCGTTCGTCTAAAATCCCAAAGCCTGAAAGCAAAAAAGGCGTTGGTGATCAGCGACTCGACGACGAGCAAGAACGAGTAATTGTTACAGATATGGAGCACCGCACTTGTGAAGACACCGTACGGAACGCTGAACGTATGGTTCCACATCGTGGTCCCATACGCGTAGAAGTACTCGATTCCCTCTTTATAACCCAGGGTATCCTGCCCAACCGCATACGACCTCAAGCCCCCGACGGCGGTAAGAAGAACCACGGCAGCGACCAGCCCAGCCTTACTCTTGCCGTTTTCCGACATGCGCGCAAGCGCCGCTGAAAGCAAAACGACAAGAAAGTAGAAAAGCGATGTTTCGATAAAGTTCATCCGAATACCAGCCTCACGAAACCGGGAAGCTCCGAATTGATTTCATAGCCCGAGCCTTTCAAATCCCTCGCACTGGCGCTTGACCCTATGCGATCCGCGGAGAGCGCGGCGTCGGCCCATTCGTCCAAAGCGTCGCCCAGACTTTTGTAAACGACGTTCTCGCAAATGCCAACCTCCCGCGTGATGGAGTCGCTAATCACGCAAGGGAGTCCGTTTGCCTGCGCCTCGACGACGACGTTCGGCAGGCCTTCGTAGACAGAGGGGAAGATGAAGACGTCCATAGCCGAATAGAGACGGCGGACATCGCTCCTAACCCCGGCAAACACCACCCTATCGGTCAATCCGAGCTCGGCAACGCGCCTCTCAACGGCCGTGCGTGTCTCGCCTTTGCCGACGAGAATGAGGACGGCGTCTGGCCTTCTCCGGGCGATTTCAGCAAAAACATCGACAAGGAAGAGGTGGTTCTTCTGCTCACTGAACCTCCCGACGTGCCCGACGACATAGGACTCGGCAGGAACGCCCAGTTCGCGCTTAACATCGTCCCGTGTCGAAGCGTCATAGGCGTAGTCCTCGAGGTTGAGCGCGTTCTTCATGAGATGGAAACGCGGCCCCGATACCCCCGCCTTGCCGAACATGTAGACGCCCGCCTCGGTAGACGGGGCGGCGAAGTCGGTCGCCGCAACCCTGACAAGGGGCTTGAAAAGATTGTGCAGCAGGGTCTCCTTTTTGCTGTTCGAAACTGTACCCGTGTTGCTTGACCTGAATATGGTTCTGGACACGCCTCCGAATCTCATGGCGAGCAAATCAAGACAGGAAAGGCTGTGCTGAGACGACCTGACAGCACAGCAATAACCGCCGTCCCGGGCTATCTGCATGAGCCGCTTGAACGAAGCGACCGGCCCGGCCTCGGTCTTCTTGACTGTGTGCACAATTCTGCCGCCCATCGACTCGATTTCGGCGTCGTAAAAGCCCGGCACGTCGGACGACACACAGAAGTCGAGCTGATAGCGCGACTTGTCCAAAGCCCGGTAATACTTCATGAATACCGTCTCGGCCCCGCCGGTGTCCATCGAGGTCACGATATAGAGGGCCTTCTTCATTGGACGATCACCGCATCGGATTTCTCGATCAGCTTCTGCAGCGCCTTTTTAGCAATCGCCTTCCTGCGGTTGGCCGGAGATTCCTGATAGCGCTCGTATACCTCGGCCTTCACCGCGAACCTTGCGTCGCCTGAAAGATCCGCCATTGCGCGAAGCTGCGCTATATGTAGATGATGGTAGGCGGGAGAGGCGATACGCTTTTCCATGTCGTAATAAGACCAGAAGCCGGCGTCGTAGTCATCCAAATGGCAAGCCAACGTCTCCGCAGAGTGCTTGAATGGCCCGGCGAAGCGCGCGTCGACCAACGATGCGTCATAGAGACCGAAAAGGCTAAACACCCAACCGTTCATGACACTGCGCCTGGGGCGTTGAGGGTACTCCTCCAGGAACAGTTCTCCCCCGTCATGCGACGACACGCCGCCATTGTCCATGTCGATAAGCATGAACTCGGCAGCTTTCAGCGCCGCAACTCTATAGCACTCGTCCCCGAAAGCCGCATGGGCCCTCAGCAGCATCGAGCACCCCTCGCCTTGGGCCATCGAGGAGACGGAGTACTTAGCGCTGCCTATCGGACCAAATGCGTCCCAAGAGCCGTCATCCCGCTGGGCGCCGATCGCCCAATCCGAGCATACCCTTAGTGCGTCGAGAAAGCGCTCAACTTCATCCGACCTGAGAATGCTCAAGTCGTAACAGCCCAAACCGTATTGGAAAATGGCGATGGGGAAATGCACCCGCGCCCCACCGGCGATGACGCTAACAGGGACACCGCCCTCGTCGAGCAGAGTACTGCCAGTGACCTTGCCGGTCAAATCGTTGTAGTACCCGGACAACTGTCCGACATTATAGGCCCTGCCCAAGCTCTGCTCTACGGCCACAGCCGTCTTGCCAGTGAGCATTTTGCTCCACCTTTTGAGCATGGTCATCTTCTGCGCAATCTGGCCCATCATTCACCTTCGTTTCTGTAATCGACTCCGAGCGAGCGCACAAGCCCCTCCACGTTGGCCTCCAAACGGAAGTCCCTCTCCCAAACGGCCCTTGCAGCGCGCCTCATAGAAGACCCTTCGGCCTTGCCCAAAAAGACGAATCGCTTTATGGCCGCGGCGACATCTTCCGGTCCACAGTCGCTAGGTAGGAGAAAACCGTTGACGCCATCGCTTACTATCTCGTGGGTTCCGCCAACGTCCGTGGCGATGACGGGAATGCCGAATCCGCAGGCCTCCATGATCGAAAGCGGCAGGCCCTCGCTTGACGAGACGTTCACGAAGACGTCGAAATGCTTCGCTGCGTACTCCCCCAAAAGCGCGTCGTTCGGCAAAGCCCCCGCGAACTTCGCGGTGGAGTGCGTCAGCAACGAGCAGGCGGCCCTCGCCTCCTCGAGCTGTGGGCCGTCGCCGTAATGGGTCCATTCGACGCGAAGCCCTTCGGCATCAAGAAGGGTGACAGCCTTAGCAAGAAGAGGCACGCGCTTAACGTCGACAATACGCGAGCACGAGACGACCCGCAACGGGCAGGTCAACGGCTCGCCGGACTTGTCTGGCATCTCCCGCGTTCCGAGATAGGAGGTCGTCACCTTGCCCTCATGGCCCGGCCAGTTCGCGTTTATGTATTCCTCCCCGTCTTTCGAGCAGGGAAGCACTCCGGAAAGCTTGGATAGGAGGTATCCCCGGAAGGGCAAATAATGCACATGGGTACGATCTGCATACAGATCGTACCCATGTGCACGCGCAACGGCGCGTGCACATGGGTACGTGCCGGTCAGCCAAGCAGCGACCAAAGCGGTGTCGTAAAGCCAAAAGCTGTATATGTGCGTGGGCTCAAAGCCAAAGCGGACCAGTTCCTCCGCAAGCACGTCCGCCTTTGCCTTCGCCCTCGCGGCAAAGTAGCCCCGAAACACGCGCTTTCCGATTCCATGAACGGATTCTGTGGCATAGGCCTCACGAACGTCCGCACCGCCCAAAAGGGGAAACGCGATCCCTTTGACTGCAAGCAAAGCCTTGTCCTTGGAGGTATTACCGCAACCCAAGGCCAGGGGCGTCACATTGCCCGGCAGCGCGCAGGTGGGCGCGTCACCCGGCTGCGCCTCGGTCCCCACGGCGAGCACCTCGTCGAAATAGGTCGAAAGAACGCCTATCTCGTTCTCGAGATAGGACTCAGCGGCGACCTCGCCGCGGTTAAAGGGGAACCTCCTCGTCAGAAGGAGCAGCCGTCTCTTTTTTTTATCAGCAGTAATCGCCACAAATACTAATCCCTCTTGAATAGGTCGCGGGTATACACCTTGCCGGCAACATCGGCCAGATCGTCGCTCCACCGGTTGGCAATGATCACGTCGCACTCGGCCTTGAACCTCTCAAGGTCATGCGTCACCTCGGAACCGAAGAATTCCGGCGCGTCCAGCGTTGGCTCGTAGACAACGACCGGCACTCCCTTGGCCTTCACGCGCTTCATAACGCCCTGGATGGAACTGGCGCGGAAATTGTCGGAGTTCGACTTCATGGTCAGGCGGTACACGCCCGCCACGGGCTTCTCCTTGCCTTCGTATACCTTGTCCCACAGCAGTTGCAGTACCTCGTCTGCAATGTAGTCCTTGCGAGTGCGGTTGGCATCGACGATGGCCTCGATAAGGTTCTGAGGCACGTCCTTATAGTTGGCCAGCAACTGCTTGGTGTCCTTGGGCAGGCAGTAGCCGCCGTAGCCGAAGGAGGGGTTGTTGTAGTGGGAGCCAATGCGGGGCTCTAGGCACACGCCATCGATGACGTCCTTGGTGTTGAGTCCCCTCATCTCGCAGTAAGTGTCCAGCTCATTGAAGTACGCCACGCGAAGTGCCAGGTAGGTGTTGGCGAACAGCTTCACGGCCTCCGCCTCGGTGGTACCAAGAACGAGCTGCGGGATGCCCGTCGTGCCATCAGGGTTGGTGCGCTCAAGCTCGGCGGGGCCGACGCCTTGGGCGAGCAGCCCAGCAAACGTCTTTGCGGCCTTCACAGCTTCCTCGTCGTCCTTGGGCGCGCCCACAACGATGCGGCTAGGGTGCAAATTATCGTAGAGCGCCTTGCTCTCTCGAAGGAACTCGGGGCTGAAGATGATGCGGCTGTCGCCAAGCGTCTCGCGAAGCGACGAAGTGTAACCCACAGGGATGGTCGACTTGATGACAATCCAGGCCGTCGGGTTCACCGAGCGGATTGCCGAAATTGCGGCTTCAACAGACGAGGTGTCGAAAAAGTTGCGGTCCGAGTCGTAGTTCGTTGGCGTGGCCACGATGGCGAAATCCGCGCCTGTATAGGCCTCGGCGACGTCCACGGTTGCATGCAGGTCGAGCTTCCTCGTGCCCGCCTTAGCCTCGGCCAGGAAGAGCTCAATCTCGTCGTCCTGGATGGGCGACTGAAAAGCGTTAATCTTCTCTACCTTCTCGGAGACGATGTCGAGCGCGCGCACCTCGTTGTGCTGCGAGAGCAGAACGGCCAACGAGAGCCCCACATAGCCGGTGCCGGCGACTGCTATCTTCATTTTTTCGGACATATCATTCAACCTTTCGTTAAGAGCAGGCACACATATGAAATAGTTAGGATTTCGCCTTGCCGAAGAACTTCAGCGCCTCAGAGACGCAGGCGGCGGGCGATGAGGCAATGGCCTTTAAGGCGTAAATCACAGCCTGGCCTGGCTGGTTGCTGCGCTTCATAGCGAAGGCGAGCACGGCGTTGTGGCGAAATTCGATGTAGCGCACATCCTTCTTGCTGAGGCGCGGGTAGTAGCCGCGCACCACCTCGTGCCTTGCGACCTCGCCGTTTACCTTGTTCTTGCCAAGCGAGAGCCTCTCGCCGGAATGGAGGTACTGCCTCACGTGCACCTCGGGCATGTAGCCCATGTGGGCGCCAGCCTCTATGCAGCGCAGCATCAGCCACCAGTCTTGGCCGGTCGCCACCTCGCCGAAACCCTCAGTGCGGTCGAACAGGTCGCGCCTGAGCATATAGATGGCCGTTGGGCTTATCGGCGTTAGGAGGTGCGCGCGCAGCAGACCCTCGGTGGAGAAGTCCTCGCAATGGTCGAGCCTGCGGTGCTCCACAAGCCGGCCACGTTCGTCATACCACGAGACATCCTGCCAGCTCATGTCGAGGGAGTTTTCCTGCATGAAGGCGACCTGGGTGGACACCTTGTCAGGCAGGAACTCGTCGTCATCGTCGAGGAACGTGAGGTACTCGCCCGTCGCCTGGCGGCAGGCGTAGTTGCGCGCCGCCCCGCCGCCGGTCTGGCCGGAGGTGTGCAGCAGCCTAAAGTGCGGAAGGCTCGCGGCATAGGGGGCGACCGCCGCGTCAGTCTCGGCGCTTTCCGGCCACTCCGGCCGATTGTCGCTCACTACAATCAGTTCGATGTTCTCCGCGCCGTAGTCCTGCGCGGCGATTGAGTCCAGGGCCACGCGAATCCTGTCAGAGCGCTTGTAGGTCGGCACCACGATCGAGACGAGGGGTTTGTCAGCACTCATGCGCTACCTCCCCGTCTTCTTCTTGCCGAACATGACGCCAAAGGTCTTGAAGAAGACCTTCCAGTCTGCCTTGAGGCTGGCACCCTTCGCGTAGGCAAGCTCGAACTCCTGGCGCAGGCCGTTCTCGAAGGTCGCGAGGTTGCGCGGGCCCGACTGCCAGGCACCGGTAATGCCCTGCGGG
>URWS01000057.1 GCA_900551605.1 uncultured Collinsella sp.
GGCTGTACCCTCGACGAGCAACTTAAAGTGCTTGAGGATCGAGACCAGGTGGATGACATCGTTGGAGCCTGGATGGCACTGCTCGAACGCCGTGCAGACGACGCAGGAGAGTTGCGGGGCGAGCATGCCGTCGAGCCAACGGGGATCGCGGGGCGAAAAGCCGCCGAGCAGCTTAACGCGCCGGTTAAGCATATCGAGCAGCTCGTCTTTAGAGAGGTCGGGGAAAACGTCGAGCAGGATCGTATCGCCGCGCTGGATACGACGGGAGAGGTTGAAGACAGCGACGCCCGAGATGCCGAAGGTTCGAAACAGCACTTCACCGTTTTCGTGCCAGAGCTCACTATGGTTACGGGCGAGCGTCAAGCGGGCGCGGACGCGCAGACCATCCAACGTCTTGAGTGCCGCCCGATCGCCAGCGACCGTTGCCGATACGGGGCAGAGGATGGGGTGCAGCGAAGTGAGGGGGAGGCGAAACGTATCGGCGATACCGGTGGGGTTGCCACCCGTGGCGATAATTACGGCATGTGCCTCCAGGGCCTCGTTCTTGCGAGGGACATCGGTGAGCGCTTTCCGAAGCGAGCGGAGCTCCGATTTTCGGTCGTCGTGCTTTTTTGCCTTGAGTGCCCGCGCTGGACGGTCTATTTGGAGTGTCCAGCCTTCGGAAGCTTTGTGCGCCGAGGCAACGTTGGCTCCGCAGATTAAGGTGATACCTAGGCGGTCGCAAACGTTGAGAAGCGCGTCGCGCACCGATTCTGCGCGAAGGGAGCGCGGGTACAGCCGGCCTTCCTCGGAGGTTGTCATGATGCCCAGCGAGGAGAAGAAACCCATAAGCTCTTGTTCGGGTTGGGGGCCCATGACGGATTCGACGAATGCGGGGTGGTTATACCGCTGAGGATCAATCGATTCGTTGGAGAGGTTGCAGCGGCCGTTACCGGTCGCAAGGAGCTTAAGGCCACAGGCGACATCGCGCTCAACGATGCAGGCGCTTTTGCCAGCGCGTGCGGCCGTAATGGCGGCGGCGAGGCCTGAAGCCCCGCCGCCGATTACCAGGACGTCATAGAAGGCGCTCGTGTTCACTTAGGCCTCGTCGGTCTCGTGCGGGGTAATGGCCTCGACGGCAGAGACTGCCTTGGGCAACATGTCATCGGGCAGCGCGGTCTCGACCTCGCCCTTATCGCAGGCCTCGGCGAGTGCCGGATTAATGGGAAGCTGGCCCAAGATGTCAAGGTTATAGCGATCTGCGACCTCGGGGAGCTTGCTCTTGCCAAAGACCTCAATCTTCTTGCCGCAGTCGGGGCACTCAATATAGCTCATGTTCTCGACAATGCCCAGAATGGGGACGTTCATCTTCTCGGCCATGTTGACCGCCTTGGCGACGATCATCGAGACCAGATCCTGCGGGCTCGTGACGATGACGATGCCGTCGACGGGCAGCGACTGGAAGACGGTGAGCGCGACATCGCCTGTTCCCGGAGGCATGTCGACCAGCAGGTAGTCGATGGGGCCCCATGAGGTCTCGCTCCAGAACTGCCTAATGGCGCCTGCGATGACCGGACCGCGCCAAAGGACGGGGTCGGTCTCGTTTTGGAGCAGAAGGTTAGAGCTCATGACCTTGACGCCGTGCTCGGAGATTTCGGGCAGCATAAGGTTGCCAAGGGCATGGACGTGGCGTCCGCTCATACCGAACATCTTGGGGATAGAGGGACCGGTGATGTCGGCATCGAGGACGCCGACCTTGTGGCCGCGACGGGCAAGCTCGGTGGCGATGGCGCCGGTGACAAACGACTTGCCGACGCCGCCCTTGCCGGAAAGCACGGCAATGACGCGCTTGACCTCGGACAACGTATTTTCCTCAAATTGCGACGGCGACGTTTGTCCGCCGGCGGCCTGTGCGTGCTCGCAACCCATGTATGACTCCTTTGTATATGTTGGGGCCGGGGCCCCGCGATGTGACACGAGCGTCATTGTACCCTCGTTTGCGAGCGGGAGTCATTTGCGATGCATTTGGGCCGAGCGTGCTTGCAATACGATGGGTCCAAGCGAATGGGCGGGCTTACTGAACTTTGCTGGCGAACTCGAGGTATTGCATGCGCTGCAGCTTGTCGATCGTCGAGGCGTATGGGCTGTCTTCAGATTCCAAGTCGTAGCGCAGCCCGTCGGCACCAAGGTAGCCGGCGACATTGATGGTGGGCACATCTGACCTTGTTGCAAGCAGAGCCTTTTGATAGTCGGTGAGCGGGGCGCCGATCTTATTAAGGGTAATGGCTGCAACCTCGTTTGCCCCGACGGTGTCGTAGACGTTGAGCTCGGTATTGCCGGCGATTTCATAGTTAGCCCAGACGAAATATGTCGACTGGTAGTTACGGAAAGCGTGGTCTGCCGTATCTTCCTGAGGGTACAGCTCGTCGTTGAGGGTCGTTGCGGCGCTCGGCTGATGGTCGCCAAAAAAGACAAGGACAACCGGTCTGCCGATATTGCGGAGCTCGTTGATAAAGTACTCGAGGTCCCGGTCGGATGCATTGATGCAGGTGAGATAGGTGTTGAGCGCGCTATTGGCGCCCTCGCTGGCTCCCTCGACCCAATAGTTTGTCAGCTCCTCGGCGGGAACGGTGCCATAGTCGTAGCCGCCGTGATTTTGCATCGTGACGTCAAAGATGAACTGCGGGGCTTCGTCGGTTCTAAGCAGGTCGAGTATCTTGTCGTAGGTGGCGTAGTCGCATACGCCGGCATGGTAACAGGGCGCACCTTCGAAATCGCCGATTGAAAGAAAGTCTCCAAAGCCCAGCTGCTGATAGATTTTATCTCGATGGTAGTTGACGGGGTTTTGCGGGTGCATAGCGGTAGCGGTATACCCAAGCTCCTTAAGGTCCTTTGCCAGGCTGTTGACGCCATTCATCTGATATAGCTGATAGGGGATTTTGCCTAATCCGACAAAGGCCGTTGTCGCTCCGGTCAAAAATTCGAATTCGGAGTTCGCCGTTCCGCCACCGGCGACCGAAGCGAGCATGGTGCCGCGAACAAGTGTGTCGGGAAGCGAGTTGTAGAATGCGGGGCCGGTGTACCCGGCCGCCTGGAGCTGCTCAAAGCACGAAAGGTCGCTAAAACTCTCATTCATGACGGCAACAATCGTCGGCTTGATTTCATTGAACTGGGCAACGGCCGCCGCGCGCTGCTCGCTCGAGCCATACGTGCTGTCGTAGGTGGCGGCGAGCTCCTGCTCGATGCTCTGCGCCTCATCGGGCGTATAGTCTTCGGGCTTCTCAATGGGCAACTCGTTGACCATTTCGGTGAACGAAGTGATAAAACCCTGAGACGCATACGTGGTGATGGGCTGCCAACGGTCAAATCCAAAATTCAGCGCCTGCTCCAAGTCGATGCTGGAAAAGCCCGAGAGCCCCACAACGGTTACTAGCAGAAAAGCGCAGAGGTTAGCGGCGATTGCGGGGAAGACATGGGTGGGCGTACGGAGCTTTCTCGGCCGGATAAGCGAAAGAAGCCCTAGGGAAATCTCCAGCAGGGCGAGAGAGGTTACGATTCCGGCGGTAAAGGTAAACTCGTATCCCTCGCTCACTTCCATTGCGGTGCCAAGGGCCAAGATATCGCTTGGCAGGATGGCCTCGCCTTTAAACGTTATGACGAAGTGCTCGGCAATGCCAAGGATGCAACAGGCGACGGGCACGAGGGCCATGACGCCTCCATGATGCTGTCCCAGCAAATAAAGGGAGAGCAGAACCGTCGCGAGCAGCCCGACGGAAAACCCGAATGAGTTGGCGGGAATGCGATAGAACGTTTCGTTACAGGCAATTTCGAGTGAAACGAACGAGAGCGCTGAAACAGCGGCGATGACAAGGATGTCACGGCAAATACAGGCAACCGTTCCCGTCGCAAGATCGGTTTGGTCGATAAGTCCCGAAACCAAGGGTTCGACAAGAAGTATGACGGCGGCAGCACCGAGCGCCGAATAAGAAAGGACCCATAGGGAACTGTCCTCATTTACGAGCAATTGATTCGTAATCCATGCAGCTACCACGCCGAGCGGGATGAGGAGCGTCGCGCACCAAAAGACGCGGGCAATGGGCGGCTTTTCATTGTGTTTGATTGAAAAATATACGCGCACGACGACGGTGGCCACGATAAGGACGGCGATGAATATGGGCAGATTGGCCATGTCGCTCGAAGTGATTTCAAGGGGGATATCTTCGGTCATGGACGTTCCTCTGTTACAGCAAATTAAGTTCAGTATTAGATTACTGTAACCTCTCCACGGTATTTCGAGAAACAAAGCACCCGATACGCAAAGCTAAAGGTCTGCGAATCTTGTATTACGAACATCTGTGCGCGTCGAGTGCGCTAAACTCATCGGCAGTATGATTCGATGCAATAGGAGGCAAGGAGCTTCCATGTCTGATTCTTCTATCGTTATTCGCGGCGCTCGTGAGCACAACCTCCGCGATATCGATGTTTCCATTCCGCGTGACCAACTCGTGGTCATTACCGGTCTTTCTGGCTCGGGCAAGAGCTCGCTGGCATTTGACACTATCTATGCCGAGGGCCAGCGTCGATACGTCGAGAGCCTTTCGAGCTATGCGCGCCAGTTCTTGGGCCAGATGGACAAACCCGACTTGGATTCAATCGACGGCCTTTCGCCGGCGGTGTCGATCGACCAAAAGACGACGTCTAAAAACCCTCGCTCGACGGTTGGCACCGTAACCGAGATTTATGACTATCTGCGCCTGCTGTTCGCCCGTGTGGGCACCCCGCACTGTCCCGAATGCGGCCGCGTCATTGAGCGCCAGACGACCGACCAGGTTGCCGACAAGGTCTTGGCGGCGGGGGAGGGCCGTCGCGCGTTTGTGTTGGCACCGGTGGTGCGCGGGCGAAAAGGCGAGTACACCAAGCTGTTTGAGGACCTTCGCGCCGAGGGCTTTAGCCGCGTGCGTGTCGACGGTGAAGTGCGCTCGCTCGACGATCCGATCGATCTGGATAAGAAATTCAAGCACGATATCGAGGTCGTGGTCGACCGCATCGTGATTCGCGAGAACTCGCTGGGCCGTATTGCCGAGTCTGTTGAGCAGGCGACCGCGCTGGCTCACGGCAATGTAAACGTGTACATGCTGCCCGATCGTGATGCTCCCGAGGGGACCGAGGGCGAGCTGCTGGAGTATTCGTTGGCCTTGGCGTGCCCGGAGCATGGTCACTCCATTGACGATCTTCAGCCGCGTGATTTTTCGTTCAACGCTCCCTATGGCGCATGTCCTGAGTGCGACGGCCTGGGCTTTAAGAAAACCGTTGATGCCGAGGCGCTGATCGAGGACCCCTCGAAGTCCATTGCCGACGGAGTCTTTGGTAGCCTGTTTGGCAATTCGAACTACTATCCGCAGATTTTTGCTGCGGTCTGCAAACACTTTAAGGTGAGCACCGATACGCCGTGGGAGGACTTGCCCCCTCGCGTGCGTCGTGCATTCTTGGATGGCCTGGGCGATACGAAGATCTCGGTCGACTACCAAAAGCTCGACGGACGTCGCAGCCAGTGGGATACCAAGTTTTCGGGCGTTCGCAACATCCTGTACGAACGCTATACCGAGACGACGAACGAGAACACCAAGGCGCGCTTGGAGAAGTACATTCGCGAGGAACCGTGCTCGAGCTGCCACGGCGCTCGTTTGCGCCCTGAGATGCTCGCCGTCACCGTGGGTGGCAAGTCCATTTACGAGGTTTGTTGCCTGTCGTGCCGTGAGTCGCTCGAGTTTTTTGAGGGCCTGGAGCTCACCGAGCGCCAACAGTTTATCGGCGGGCGCATCGTCAAGGAAATCCTGGAGCGCTTGCGTTTTCTGGTCGATGTTGGACTCGACTATCTGACGCTCGATCGTGCCTCGGCGACGCTTTCTTGTGGCGAGGCGCAGCGTATTCGCCTGGCAACGCAGATCGGCGCGGGTCTCATGGGCGTGCTCTATATTCTGGATGAGCCCTCGATCGGTCTTCATCAGCGTGACAACGAGCGCCTGATCAAGACGCTTGAGCGCCTGCGCGATATCGGCAATACCGTTATCGTCGTCGAACACGACGAGGATACAATCCGTGCCGCCGATTACGTGATCGACATGGGTCCCGGCGCCGGCGTCAACGGCGGACACGTAGTCGCGGCGGGAACGCCTGCCGATATCATGGCGTGTCCTGAGTCGATGACGGGCGCTTATCTGACCGGCAAACGAATGATCCGGGTGCCTGATGAACGGCGCAAGCCCGGTCGCGGCTGCCTTAAAATTACGGGCGCTCGAGCCAACAACCTCAAAAACGTTACTGCCAAGATCGAGTTTGGTACGCTTACGGTTGTTACCGGCGTGTCGGGATCGGGCAAGAGCTCCCTGGTTACCGATACCATTGTGCCTGCCCTTACGAATGCCATTCACCGTTCGACGCGCCCTGTGGGTCCATATAAGAAAATCGAGGGCATCGAGTGTATCGATAAGGTTATCGATATCGACCAGTCGCCGATTGGCCGCACGCCGCGTTCCAACCCTGCTACCTATATCGGCCTGTGGGATGATCTTCGCGCGCTGTTTGCGAGTACGCCGGAGTCGAAGGCGCGCGGCTACTCGCCGGGTCGTTTCTCCTTTAATGTGAGTGGCGGGCGCTGTGAGGCGTGCAAGGGCGACGGACAGATCAAGATCGAGATGCACTTCCTTCCCGATATCTACGTTCCCTGCGAAGTTTGCGGCGGTAAACGCTACAACCGCGAGACACTCGAGGTCACTTACCGTGGCAAGACCATCTCGGACGTACTTGACATGAGCGTGGCCGAGGCACTGGCTTTCTTTGGGAATATCCCGCAGATTAAGCGCAAGCTTCAGACGCTGTACGATGTAGGCTTGGGCTACGTGAGCCTGGGCCAGCCCGCCACGACGCTTTCGGGCGGCGAAGCACAGCGTGTGAAACTCGCCAAGGAGCTTCATCGACGCCAGACGGGCAAGACGTTCTATATTTTGGACGAGCCGACGACCGGCCTTCATTTTGAGGATGTCCGCCAGCTGCTCGATGTGCTGCAGCGCTTGGTCGATGCGGGCAACACAGTGCTGGTGATTGAACACAACCTTGATGTCATCAAGGTTGCCGACCGCCTGATCGATATGGGTCCCGAGGGCGGTAACGGCGGCGGAACCGTCGTGGTTTCGGGCACACCGGAGCAGGTTGCGGACTGTCCGCAGAGTTATACGGGCCAGTTTTTGGCGCCGTTGCTCAGGCGTGACCGGGAGCGTCAAGCTCAACTTGATGCTCAATAAATAGGCGATTCAGTTTATGGGCGCCATCGACTCCTTGTGATTCGATGGCGCTTGCTGTGCCGAAGTGACGTATGCAGCCGAATTGGACATATACTTAATCCTTGCGTCCGAATGCGAGGGAAAGGATATGTCATGGCAAAGGCTGTAAAGACGCCAAAAACCAATGCGATGCGCGAGCTGGAAAGCGCCGGCATTTCCTATGTTCTACATACGTACGAAGACGATGGCGATGAGTCGGTGGGCTTGGGGGTCGCGATTTCGGAGCAGCTTGGCGAGGAGCCCGGTCAAGGATTTAAGACTTTGGTCTGTGTGACACCGTCCAACGACTATGTTGTGTGCTGCATCCCTGTTGCCGACGAGCTCGATTTAAAGTCCGCCGCGCGTGCCGCTGGGGAGAAGTCCTTGGCCATGATGCATGTGAAGGATTTGCTTGCAGCGACTGGCTACGTTCGCGGCGGCTGCAGCCCGGTCGGTATGAAAAAACGCTACCGGACGCTTATTGATGAGACATGTGTCCTTTGGGATACCATTTTTATTTCGGGAGGCAAGCGTGGTTATCAGCTCGAGCTTGCACCCGATGATTTAATTGCATTTTGCGGGGCGACGGTTGCCGCGATTACGAGAGACTGTCTCTTATACACATCTGACGCTGCC
>URWS01000058.1 GCA_900551605.1 uncultured Collinsella sp.
CGATGGCAACAAGGACGAGATTGCAGATGCCAAGGACGTGCTGAGCAAGAAGGGCGTGACATATAAGAACATCTGGTTCAAGTCGGATAGCGAGGCCGGTAAGTTTACGTCAAATTTGTTCTCGTTCCCGACAACGTATGTCATCGATCAGAATGGCAACATCGTAGGGGATCCAATCGTGGGAGCCATCAGCTCCGCCGAGCAGCGCGCAGCACTCGACAAGCTTATCGACCAGGCGATTGCGAATAGCGAGCAGTAGAAAACGCGTAAAGCATGGCGAGGATCGTGCGCCGCTGTGCGGAGTAGTCCGCTGCCTTTCAAGATAATCTCCACCATACAGAGGTCCCGCTCGGGACCTCTTCTTTTAGGCGTCATCCCGTTCGTTTTTTGGCGCGGTTCGTTACATTCCTCACTGGCGCCGGCAAAAAATGGGGATAGAGTAGGACAAACGCGTCGAATACGAACGGCGGAGGAGAGCGGGCAGGGTGCCTGCGCAGGAGAGGTTGCCGTCCATGCTGGAGCTCAAAGGTATTTGCAAAAGGTACGTTACGCAGTCGTTTACGCAGGTGGCGCTCGACAACGTAAGCCTGTCTTTTCGCGATAACGAGTTCGTGGCCATTCTGGGTCCCTCGGGCTCGGGCAAAACCACGATGCTCAACGTTATCGGCGGACTGGACCACTTTGATTCTGGTGACTTGCTGATCGACGGCATCTCGACCAAGGACTTTCACGATCGCGATTGGGACGCCTATCGCAACAACCGCATCGGCTTTGTGTTCCAGAGCTATAACCTCATTCCGCATCAGACCATTTTGGAAAACGTGGAGCTGGCGCTCACGCTCACGGGCGTGGGGCATGCCGAGCGCCGCCAACGTGCGCGCGAGGCGTTGGAGAAAGTCGGCCTGGGCGAGCACGTTAACAAGCGCCCGAGCCAGCTATCGGGCGGACAGATGCAGCGCGTGGCAATCGCCCGCGCCCTGATCAACGATCCCGAGATCGTGCTGGCAGACGAGCCGACCGGCGCTTTGGATTCAACGACATCCGTACAGGTCATGGATCTGCTCAAGGACGTGGCGCGCGACCGCCTGGTTATCATGGTCACGCACAATCCCGAGCTGGCGTACCAATATGCCACGCGCATTGTCAACTTGGCGGACGGCAAGATCACCGACGATTCCGACCCCTTTGATGTAGCAAAGGCCGCGCGTCGCGAGGCCAAGCCTACGCGCAAAACCTCGATGAGCTTTGTGACGGCGCTGGGGCTTTCTGCCCGAAACCTCATGACCAAGAAGGGCCGCACGGCCATGACTGCCTTTGCGGGCTCGATTGGCATTATCGGTATCGCGGCGATTCTGGCGCTCTCCAACGGCGTAAACGGCTACATCAAAAAGGTCGAGGAGGATACGCTCTCGAGCTACCCGCTCACCATTTCCAAGCAGGATTACGACCTGTCGTCCATGATGGGTGGTCAGGGGGCTGCGGATGACGATATGTCCAAGAGCGAGGATTCGTCCGACGACGGTACCGACGGCAAGGCTCGGGGAACCGATAAGATTCCCGTGGTTACGGCCGTAAAGGATATGTTTGCAAGTGTTAAGTCCAACGACATGACGAGCTTTAAGGCATGGCTCGATGCCGGTGGCGACGGTATCGACAAAGAGGTCAACGCTATCCAGTACGGCTACGGCGTGACGCCGGTTGTCTATCGTACTGGCAAGGGCGATGAGAAGCCCGTTCGGCTGGTGCCCAACGCCATGACCGAGGCCATGAGCGGAGGCGCGAGCTCGGCGGCAACGGTGAGCATGGAATCCATGGGAACCTCGGTCTTCAACGAGATGATCGACGACCAGAGCCTGCTCGACAGCCAGTACGATGTCGTCGCCGGCCATTGGCCTACGTCCGCCAACGAAGCCGTGATGGTGCTTTCGAGCCGCGGTACGGTGGGCGACTACACGCTCTACAGCATCGGTGCGCTGGATATCGATGAGCTCAACGATCTGGTAAACAGCGCTATGACGGCTGACGGTGGGGTCGAAACGCCCGAGACCGGCACCGACTTTACCTACGACGATGCGCTGTCTACCACGTTTAAGGTACTGTCGCCGGCCGATGCCTATCGCAAAAACGAAGAGACCGGCGTGTGGACCGATATGTCTGGCGACACCGACTTTATGGCCGCCAAGGTTGCCGACGGTATCGACGTGCACATTGTGGGCGTGGTACGACCCAACGAGACCGCCAACGCGAGCGCGTTGTCCCCGGGCATTGCCTACACGCATGCGCTGACTCGCCAGCTTATGGAGCGCGCCGCCGATTCGCAGATTGTGCAGGAACAGCTCGCCCACCCCGAGACGGATGTCTTTACGGGCAAGTCTTTCGATGAGCTGCAAGGCGAGGCCAAACAAGGAGTGGATCTGGGCAGCATGTTCAGTGTGGACGAGTCAGCGCTCAAGAGCGCGTTCTCGTTCGATACCTCCGTGCTCTCGGGTGTTGCCGGCGGTATTGACCTGTCGGGCCTTGACTTGTCCGGGCTGGACATTGACCTTTCGGGCGTAGGGAAGGATATCGACTTCAGCGACATCATGGCCAAAGCACCGACCCCAGATTTCTCGGGCATCTTTGACGGTTTGGAGCTCACGCCCGAGCAAATGCAGCAGGTGGGAACGCTTGCCAACCAACTGTTTGAGGGCTTTTTGCAGTCTGATCAGTTTAAGGCGCTGTCGCCCGAAGATCTTAAGGACGCGTCGAAGCTCGCCGCTGCGTTCTCGACGTATCTTGAGAGTGATGCGGCAGCCCAGCAAATCCTGGCCCAGCTCAAAGCGCTCGGCGGCGATGCCCTGGCCGAGCGCCTGCAACAGACGATGACCGACTATGTTCAAAAGCAGCTGGCTCCGTATCTGCAACAGGCTATAGGTCAGGTGATGCAGACAATCAGCGACCAGATTGCGACAACGGTGTCGGCTCAGCTCAAGGCGGGCGCGGCAGGGCTCATGGGCCAGATGGCGACGCAGATGTCATCGAGTTTTGCCAACCTGGCGAGCGCTATGCGTGTGGATGCGAGCGTCTTTGCTCGTGCCATTCACTTCAACATGGACGCCGAGGACCTGAGTTCGCTCATGATGAGCTATGCCAAGGCTTCGAAGCTCACCTACGACAACAATCTGACCACGTTGGGCTATGCGGATGAGGCGGACCCCATCTCGGTCAAGATTTTCCCGCGCGACTTTGAGGCCAAGGAGCGCGTACTCGATCACATCGATGCGTACAACAAGCAGGTCAAAGCCGCTGGTCACGATGATCGGGCAATTTCGTACACCGACTACATGGGCATCATCATGGGTTCGGTGACCGACATCGTGAACACCATCAGCTTGGTGCTCATCGCATTCGTAAGCATCAGCCTGGTGGTGAGCTCCATCATGATCGGCATCATCACCTACATCAGCGTGCTGGAGCGCAAAAAGGAGATTGGCATTCTGCGTGCGATTGGCGCGTCGAAGCGTAACGTGGCCAACGTATTCAATGCCGAGACCTTTATCGAGGGCCTCATTGCCGGCGTCTTTGCTGTTGTCGTCGTGGTGGCCGTGAGCTTCCCGGTCAATGCTTGGGCGCTTGCGGCCAAACAGGTCCCCAACCTAATGAGTCTGCCCGTGCAGGATGCGCTGGTGCTCATCGCGATTTCGGTGCTGCTGACGGTCGTTGCCGGCCTGCTGCCTGCCCGCAGCGCATCCAAAAAGGATCCCGTGGAAGCCCTGCGCTCCGAATAATGTGACAAAGGGACAGTCCCTTTGTCGCATTGAACGGCATGTAAATCGAGATCTATTACTTTTCACTTGTTCACTTCCCGGGAAAGTATTCACTTTTGTTGTATGGGGTGCGGCTGGAGGATGGTCATCGTCCAGTAGTCACCTCTATCTTGTGAATCGCCTGAAGCACAAGGCATAATGCATGTGACAAGGGGGCAGTCCCTTTGCCGCATTGATCTGAGAGAAGAGTAGATGATCCTTTCGCTGGCCCCCATGGAGGGGATTGCCGGGCATGTGTTCCGTCGCGTGCATGCGGAGTGCTTCGGTGCGCTCGATTGCTATTACACGCCGTTTTTGCCGCCGCCGCGGGTGGGCAACCGCTTTGGCGGCAAGGCGTTTAAGGAGATCGATCCTGCCAATAACCAGGGGCTCAACGTAGTGCCTCAGCTGATGTCCAAGAACGCGGACGAGTTTGTGTGGGCGGCACAGGTGCTCGCCGACATGGGCTATCGCGAGGTCAATCTCAACTTGGGTTGCCCTTCGGGAACGGTTGTCGCCAAGGGCAAGGGCTCGGGTTTCTTGCGCAATCTCGACGAGCTCGAGGTGTTCTTGAGTGATGTGTGCGAGCGGTCGCCGTTGCCGGTATCGGTAAAGACCAGGCTGGGGCTGGAGAGCGATGACGAATACGAGCGCGTGCTCGATCTGTATTGCCGCATGCCGCTGGCAGAGCTGATTGTGCACCCGCGCGTGCAAAAGGACCGCTATACGGGCTCGCCGCGCAAGGAGTTCTATGGCGAAACGCTAGAGCGTGCGCCGTTTCCGGTCGCCTATAACGGTGACATTTTTGATCTTGAGGATATGGATGCGCTGGTGGAGGCCTATCCCGGCACGCGCCATGTAATGCTGGGGCGCGGCCTCCTCGCGAACCCCGCGCTGGCTCGCATGGTCAAGGGCGGCCCTGCTGCCACGGCTGCTGAGCTGCAGCGCTTCCACGACACGCTGTTTGCGGCCTATGCAGAAGAGATTGGCGGTAACGCGGTCTTTCGTATGAAGGAGTGGTGGTTCTACGCCAAGTGCGCTTTCGCCGACCCCGCTACCGTTCACAAGCTCGTACGCAAGACTAAAAAGGTCGACGAATATCGCGCCGCCGTCGAGCGCGTCTTTCGCGAGCAGCCACTTGCACTCATAGCTCGCTTCCACGGCTAGTTGGTCGTTGGGGACGTTCTTTAACGACTAGTCATTTAAGAACGTCCCCAATGACTAGCCACAAAAAGCTGTACGTCAGCATCCAAAGATGTCGAAAAATGTCGACTTTGGATGCTGACGTACATGTTTGGGTCGGCGGGGGACTAGGCAATCATTGCATCGAGCGTGATGAGCTCCCTGAGTCGCTCTGTGCGTGTTTGCCCATGGCGCTTTGCCTTCTCGTCAAACGCTTCAAGAACCGATTCACCCACACGTGCCGATAAAACAACGCTTGGCTCATCGGAGATCGACGGCCTTCCCAGCTTGATGGTGCGGCCCTTCGGCCACTCATCTTTTTCGTATGCCTCCGCGGCTTTCTCCAACTCTCCGGGAGCAAACCCCATCATCTTTTCGAGCTGCTTAGCGTCCATAGCGCCTCCTATCGATCGACATAATGTCGAGCGCCGGTTCTCGGATTCTCTTTTTGTATACAATTTTGTAGACAAAAATACAAGCAGTTTATCGGGCTAATTAGCTTGTTTTGACCCGCCTGTTCGATAGGAAATGAGCATTGACGGCTTCGCTACTCCTTTGCTTTTCAGCTTGGAATTTGGATGCTCATTGAACTTCCGGAGGGGAGCGCTTTATTAAGTTATCGAGATTCTGGGCAGGAACTCTCACTGGTCTTCGGTAATGGGACCAGCTTAATTCGCGACACAGTGTTTCGCGAATGGGAGTAGTCGTTAGGTGTCCTTCAATGGCTACTCATATAAGAACGTCCAAGTGTCGGATTTTGTCATTTAGTGTCGTTCTCAGCGACTATTCTGGAGGGTCGTGGTCAAAAAAGGGCAAATATGAGTACTGTTGCCATTATTGTTGCATTTATTTTGCTATAAATAGTAGCTCCTGATGAGATTTGTTCCCATTAGGAGCTACTTTTATTGAACATATGAGGAGAAATAACGTCGTCTGCGGACGAGTGGAACGTTGAATAGTTCCTGAAGTGATCAAAATCGCTGCTACTAAACAGGTAGCAGTACTCATATTTGGCCTTTTTTGACCACAGCCCTCTCGGAAACCTTTCCAGAGGCGTCAAACAGCCATAATCCAAAGGTCGCCTCAAACAATTAGCCGGCTAAGAGCGTCCATGGCTACCCAAAAGCTGTACGCCAGCATCCAAAGATGTCGGAAATGGTCGACTTTGGATGCTGGCGTACATGTTTGGGTCGTATAGGTTGGGGCGAGCCGGTCGCAACGCGAGTGTTAGAGCAGGTTCTTCTGCACCCACGCGATGATGTCGCTCGACTCGTAGAGCGGCTTGCCGTCGATGAACAAGCAGGGAACCTGGCGTTTTCCGCCGACGGCGATGAGCGTCTGCTCGGCCTCGGTATCGGTCGAGATATTGCGCTCGGGGATGGCCACATCGTTATCGGCAAGGAATCGCTTGACTTTTATGCAATACGGGCAGCCGGTCATAACGTACAGCGTGAGCTCATGATTAGTAGCCATGGGTCTCCAATCGGTTGAGGTTTCGATTGAAATACCCAAAGCAGCCGCGGTCTATGCGCGCGTCAACGACGACTCGATGGCCTGGACCAGAAACGCCGTGGCTCCGGTGCCGCAGGGCTTGTCGTAGTAGTCAACAAAGCGCTGATCGGCAAGATAGCCGTGGGCGAGGCCCAGGTATGCTTCGTCTTGGGGCTCGTGTCCCCAGTTAAGGGCAATCCATCGACGGTGCATTGCGACAAGTTTGTGGGCCTCGTTGCTCTCTGGGTCGCCAATGCCCATGGCAATCGAAAGTTGGCCCAGAACAGCGCGTTCAAGTTCCTTCATGTCGTTCCATGTCTCGGGGTCCATATCCAGCAGTGCTTCGTTTGCTGCATCGATAGCCTCATCGCCATAGCGCACCCGCGCTTCGGAGCCGTAGCGCTCCTCGTTTTCCTGCACGGTGCGCCAGCGCTCCAGTTGCGGCAGGACGGCGCCCATGAGCGAGACGGCTTCGTCGAGCGACATGCCGGTGTTTTGCGCCAGCCGCGGGGCGCAATCCTCGATCATCGCCTCCATGGTGGTGTCGTAGGTGTACTTGCCGTGGTCGTAGCACCACTTGCAGTAATGGTCGGTCGTGGCGCCCGTGGCATCGGTGCCGCAGTCGTCGGGCGTGAGTATCATGCCGCAGCTCTGGCAATAATGCTCGGGTATTTCGAGCAGGTGGGACAACGGCTCTCCGGTTACGGCGGCAATGAGCTTCATCATGTCGATGCCCGGGGTGACCTCGTCGCGCTCCCAACGGCTGACGGCTTGGCGTGTGACGAAGAGCTTGGCGGCGAGCTGCTCCTGGGTAAGGTGATGGGCGCGACGGATGGCAATGAGCTTTTCTGCAAAGGCCATAGCGGCTCCTTTCTGCTGGTTGATGGCTTAAGCATACGCGGCAGCAGGTGTCCTTCCAAGCAACCGTTGGTTGCACGACGGGGGACCGCGGCGAAGAATTGCGCGCAACGCCCCACACCTCCATGCCGTACAATGACCGGCATGGAACCTATTGCACACATACATACCGACCTGCCGCAGAAGTTCGGCATTCCGCGCAACAGCTTTTTAGCGCCCCATCTGCAGGGACGCATCGTTTTTGAGCCGGAATTTGCCTCCAATGCAGCGGCTGAGGGTCTGGACTCCTTCTCTCACCTATGGCTGCTGTGGCGCTTCGAAAACGGAACCCCCGGTGGCACGGCTAAGGACATAGCTGCCGATGCCAAGACGCAGGACAGGTCCGGCACCAACGTCAAGTGGTCGAAGACCGTGCGCCCGCCGCGTCTGGGCGGAGCCGAGCGCGTGGGCGTGTTTGCCACGCGCAGTCCGTTTCGCCCTAATCCCATTGGGCTCACCTGCGTCAAGCTCGATCGTGTCGAGCTCACTGACGATGGCCCCATCATCTATGTGCTGGGGGCCGATTTGCGCGACGGCACGCCCATCTACGACATTAAGCC